>CAVFDO010000048.1:0-16465 GCA_963621095.1 bacterium | reverse complement strand
AAGTAAGAAATATCCTATTGAAGAAATTCAAAGTCTTACTGGATTATCAAAAGAATCAATAACAAAATTGATGAAATGTGAATAAAGAAAAAGAGAGGCTTCTTAGGAAGCCTTTCAATGAATTTAGGAGAAATATATGGAAATGAATGAATTGTTTTATCGTTATCCGTACCAAAAAGAATTTGATACGAAAGTATTAACTTGTGAAAAATGCAAACAAGGATATCTGATTACATTAGAAGATACTTTGTTTTATCCTGAAGGTGGTGGACAGCTATGTGATTTAGGAACGATTAATGGTATTGAAGTTATTGATGTACAAAGGAAGAATGATGTTGTATTTCATACTATCAAAGAAGAAATTTTAGTTGGTACAAAAGTACATGGAGCCGTTGATTGGAAACGTCGGTTTGATCATATGCAGAATCATACAGGGGAACATATTGTTTCAGGTATCATTCATAAACATTATGGGTATGAGAATGTTGGTTTTCATATGGGAGAAACAATACAAATAGATATCAGTGGTCCTTTATCGTGGAAACAATTAATGGATATAGAACAAGAAGTGAATGAAGTGATTTATTCCAATGTTCCTGTAGAAATTACATTTCCATCAAATTCTGAATTAGAAACACTTCCTTATCGTAGTAAAAAAGAACTAGAAGGAAAAGTAAGAATCGTTACAATTGGAGATGCGGATATTTGTGCTTGTTGTGGAACACATGTAGCGTATACAGGTGAAATAGGTTTGGTGAAGATACTTTCTTGTATCAAGCATAAAGATGGTGTTCGTATAGAACTGTTATGTGGCAATCGTGCATTACAATTCATTCGAAAAGAACATGAAGAAGTACAAAATATTTCAAATTCATTAAGCGCAAAATTATTAGAAGTTGGTCAAGCTGTAGAACATTTAAAACAAATGAATGAACAGTTGTATTTAGAAAAGAAGAAAATAATAGAATCTGTTTTAGAACAAAAGATACAACAGTTTGATTCTAATTTAGATTTTGTTTGTGATTTTGTAGAATCTTTTGATCGAACTTCTATAGTCAATTATGCGGATTGTTTGATAAAAGAAAAGAATATTAAAACAGTAGCGATTTGTAATCGACAAGAAGATGGATATTCTTATGTCATTCTTTCTCAGACATTAAATCTAAGAGATTACGTTAAAGAATTGAATGAAGCTTTGTGTGGTAGAGGTGGAGGAAAACCTGAAGTAATCCAAGGGAATTTCAAAGAATCTAAGGGAAATATAGAAAATACACTTTTGAAAACGTTTTCAAGATTGTAAAATAAATGTAGTTAAACATTAGGAGGAGAAAATGTTACATAAGAAACTAAAACCATTTCCAAAGGATTTTCTTTGGGGTGCATCAACTTCAGCTTATCAAGTTGAAGGTGCAAATCTAGAAGATGGAAAAGGACCATCTTGCCAAGATGTAAAAGAAGTTCCAGAAGGAACATCAGATTTAACAGTCTGTGCTGACCAATATCATCACTATAAAGAAGATATTGCGTTGATGGCAGAAATGGGATTTAAAGTATATCGTTTTTCTATTTCTTGGTCTCGTATTATTCCTGAAGGTACAGGAGCTGTTAATCCAAAGGGTATTGAATACTACAATAATGTAATCAATGAGTGTTTGAAATATAACATTGTTCCATTAGTTACAATGTTCCATTTTGATATGCCTGCAGCATTAGATAAGAGAGGTTCTTGGTCAAATCCTGATTCTGTAGATTGGTTCTTGAACTTCGCGAAAGTAATGTATGAAAACTTTGGTGATCGTGTTAAGTATTGGTTAACAATCAATGAACAAAATGTATTGACACTGATGGGACCAGTTATTGGTACATTAACAATTCCAGAAGGATGCACAAATGTTTTAAAAGAAACATATCAACAAAATCACCATATGTTAGTAGCACAAGCAAAGGCAATGGCACTTTGTCATGAAATGTTACCTGGTGCTAAGATTGGACCAGCACCAAATATTTCACTTGTATATCCTGCTTCTTGTAAGCCAGAAGATATTTTAGCTTCACAAAACTTCAACGCAATTCGTAACTGGTTGTATTTAGATATGAGTGTTTATGGAATCTATAACAACTTAGTATGGAGTTATTTAGAAGAAAATGACGCTACACCTACATTCGCTCCAGGAGACGCAGAAGCATTGAAGAATGGTCATCCAGATTTTATTGGATTCAACTATTACAGTACTGCTACAGTTGAATATTCAGATGGTACTGGTACAGCTTCTACAGGTGATCAACAATCTAAGAATGAAACACCAGGTGTATTTAAGAGCTTCTCTAATCCAAATCTTCCAAGAACTGAATTTAACTGGGAAATTGATCCAGTAGGATTTAGAAATACATTAAGAGAAGTATATTCTAGATATCATTTGCCTATCATCATTACAGAAAATGGTTTAGGTGCTTATGATACATTGACAGAAGATGGTAAGGTACATGATCAATATCGTATCAATTATTTAAGAACACATATTCAACAAATGCAGTTAGCTATTACAGATGATGTTGAAATGATGGGATATTGTCCATGGTCTGCAATTGACTTGATTTCTACACATGAAGGAATGAAGAAGAGATATGGATTTATCTATGTTGATAGAGATGAATTTGATCTTGGTACATTAGATAGATATCGTAAAGATTCTTTCTATTGGTATAAGAAAGTCATTGCTTCTAATGGAGAAGATTTAGAAGACTTAAAGTAAAATGATGAAAGAAAGCATGTATTCAAAAGTAATATGTGCTTTTTTGTTAATAACATGTACAATATTAGTAATAACTATCGAGGTACAAAATATGAATAGTAAAGTTTTAAACTTTAAGTATGCATTGATTAATGCATTCTACTTTTTTCTAGTTTGTGGTACTGCTGGATTCGCAAATAATTATTTGCAGTATAAAGGACTAGATACTTCTTTGATTGGTGTATTATTGACACTTGTATCTGTAATTGCGCTAATTGGTCAAACGACTATGGCACCAATTGTAGATAAATCAAAGAAATGGAATGAAAAGAAATTTATTCTATTAACATTGATTGTTGCGACAATTTGTTATGTGTTAATGATTGTGATTCCAGGAGAATCTATCTTAATGATGGTCATGGCAGTGCTAGGATTTGCGTTTGCCTCAATTGGTATTCCATATTTAAATTCTGTGGCGTTCATTTATGAAAAGGTTGGAATTAAAATCAACTATGGATTAGGAAGAGGTGTAGGCTCTGCTTCCTATGCGATTGCGGCACTCATCATTGGTCAATTAATCAAAGTAAAAGATGCATCCATTTTGCCAATTTGGTTATTAGTGATGGCTGCACTTTGTGCTAGCGTCGTAGCTTCTTTGAAAGTCCCTGAAGATCAAGAAGAAAAAGAAGAAGTGAAAAAAGAAAATACGAATATGACGTATTCTGCTTTCTTTAAGAAATATTCAAATGTTTTAGTTGTTGTACTTGCGATGATATTGTTATTCTTCACTCATATGTTGATTAACAACTACATGATCAATATTGTAGAAAATATTGGTGGTGATGCAGGAAGCCAAGGAACAGCGACTTTTATACAAGCGATGGTAGAATTGCCTCCAATGTTTGGATTTGCTTTCTTGTTGAAGAAGTTTAAAGTGGATTCTTTAATGGTATTTTCGGCAATTTCCTGGGCAATTAAAGATATCTTGATTTTAATTGCACCAAATATGACAATCTATTACTTCGCAATGATTTTTCAGATGTTCTCCTATGCAATTATTATTCCTGCATCTGTATATTTTGCAGATGAATATATTGAAAGTGAAGATCGAAACCAAGGTCAAGCAATCATGGGTGCTGCAGGAACAATTGGTGGATTATTTGCGTCCTTCATTGGTGGAATCTTGTTAAGTGTATTATCTGTTAGAACAACGTTGTATGTTGGTATGGCAGTAGCTGTGCTCGGGGCAATTCTAATGGTTGTCGCAATCACAAATCTCAAAAAATCAAAATAGTTTGTGTCTTCTAAAATGGCATCTTTCAAGATTGTTTCAGATGGTGTAAATTCTTCTTTTTTTAAAGTTTCAAATATGTTCATATTAAATATCAAGAGTTTTTTCTTGATGCTCCTCTAACAAAATATTCGTTTCTATTACAGAAAACTTTTGATTGATTGCGTATTGAATGAGAGTATCTCTACTACTTTTAGCGTATAAGATACCTTCATTTGCGATTTCTAATGCACGACGTGTTTGTTCAGCGTTAAATTTAGCTGCGATACATAAGCATAATATCTTATCTCTACTTGGTTTCTTTGTTCCATTTAGAATGTGATAACAATAACTTCTTTCTATACCGGAATCTTGAACGAGTTTACTTTTATCGAATTCTTTTGTTTGAGATGCAAAGTATTCATAGAAAGACTGCTCAGTTACATCTTTGATATCTTTTAAGTATTGATGCAATGTATCTTCATCTTGAATATTACTTAACACTTTTTCTAAATCTTTTGTTTTTCTTGTTTTCATGTAAAATTATTGTACATGAATGAACAGAAATTGAAAACGATTGGAATCGTAGATGAACATCAGAAAATCATAAAAGATGAAGCAGGAAAGATTTATTATTTGAAGGAAATAGAGAATTATAATCTTTCTGTTTTTGCGTGGTTAAAAAATCATCCAAATAAACATATTCCTACGATTTATTCGTATGAAGAAAAAGATGGAAAGTTAGAAGTAATAGAGTCTTATATTGAAGGGATTACATTAGACCAAATTCTTAAACATGATATTTCTTTATCGGAAAGAAAAGAACTATTCCAACAAATCTTAGATGGCATTTCTTTTTTACATCATGCCAATCCTCCAATCATTCATCGAGATATCAAATCTACAAATATCATGATTGATGAAGCTGGTGTTGTGAAAATCATTGATTACGATGCCGCAAAGATCTATCAAAAGAATCAACCAAGAGATACTGTTCTATTAGGAACAGAAGGTGTAGCAGCACCTGAACAATATGGATTTGGTTCTAGTGATACGCGTACAGATATTTATGCGTTAGGAATCTTGATTCGTACAATGTTTCTAGATGATTTACATCTATTAGAAGTTGCGGATATTTGTACACAATTAAAACCATCTGAAAGATATCAAAGTATTGAAGAATTAGAAGAAGCCATTCACCATTTGAATGCCAAAAGAAAACCCAAAATCAATATTCCAGGCTTTCGAACAGGTAAGATTTGGCATATGCTTGTAGCGTTTATCTGCTACTTTTTCATAGCGTATATTTGTTTTACAAGTGAAGTGACAGTAGGAGATGAAGTTGTGACAAATCCTGTATTTACAATTATTTATCGTTTAGATTTAGCTTTTATATTGTTTTCTTGGATTGACATCTTTACAAGTTGGAGTGGAATCTATAATCAATTTCCATGGATCAAAGATAAAAATATTATCAAAAGAATCATTGGCTATGCATTTGCGTGCATGTTAGTGTTAGTGATTGCATCAATTGTTCAAGGAGTTTGTGAGACATTCCTTCCATTGTCCTAATAGAACACCATTTCATTATTTTCTCTATTTAAAATAAAGATAATTCTGAGAGGGAAAAGATAATGAAAAAACAATTACTTATTTTAGTGTCTATGATGATGTTAGTAGGTTGTTCCACAACAACTTCAAAATCATCCAAAGAATCTGTGCAGACTTCTACTCCAATACCAACACAAGAAGCAGTTAAAATAGATGGAGATTATAAAGCAGCTATTGATTCTTATGTTGAATTTTATGAAAAATATGCAGAGTTTATGAAGACATATGATTCTAGTAATGTATCCGCATTAACAGAATATACAGAATTATTAAAACAATTAAATGAAATGAATGAAAAGTGGAAAGCAGTTGGTGAAAAAGAAATGTCTAAAGAAGAAATGGATTACTACATTGACGCTAACGCAAAGATACAAAAACTTCTTTTAAAAGTAACGCAATGAGTTGTGTTCTAATAGAACACCAAAGTGTTTTGATTTCTTTTTAAAATTTTTAAAAAGAGGTTAGTATTATGGAAAAACAAAAACAAGCATTTGCGTTAGTATCACTTATTTTAGGTATCATTGGATTGATATTCTCATTCATTCCAATCATTAACAACTTGGCCGCAATTTTAGGAATCGTAGCAGTAATCTTTGGAATCATAGCTTTAGTTACACACAACAAAAAAGGTTTAACGATTGCGGGTATCGTTACGGGTGTGTTATCTATTGGGATCACATTAGCTTTACAATCTGCATGGTCAAATGCTTTAGACAAGGCAACAAGTGAATTTAATGAAACAATGGATGAGGCAACAGGTAAAAATACAGATGATTTATTAGGAACAGATGTAGATGTACAATTAGGTGCGTTCCAAGGTGAAAGTGATGAATATGGATTTGTTACGTCTGCTTTACCAGTAACAGTCACAAATCTAACTAATGAATCTGCATCCTTTTCTATCACAGTTGAAGCGTTAAATGTGGATGGTAGTAGACTTGCGGTAGATTATGTTTATGCGGATAGTTTAGGTAGCAATCAATCTATGAGTCAAGATGTGTTTAATTTGATTACTTCTGATGATTTAGAAGCGTATCAAAACGCAACGTTCCAAGTTATTGAAGTATCCAAATATTAAAGAAGAATCGGATGAAAATCCGATTCTTTTCTCTTAATTTTGGCAATATGGATCTAAATAAGAATCCACATACGTATTTCGTTTTACTTTAGGATTTCTTATGATTTGTCCATTTCTGATGACCATATTGATATTTCTTAAATGATTTAAATCATCTAATGGATTCTTGTTAGTAACGATCATATCGGCAAATTTGCCTTCTTCAATAGAACCTGTAATAGAATCTATTCCTACAAGTTTTGCGTTCGCTAATGTTGCGGTATGTAAGGCGAAAGCAGTACTTACACCAACATATTTGTGGAAATAAACAAGTTCACGATAGAAGTCGTATTGACTAATCCAAGGACAACCAACATCATTTCCTAACCCTACTGGAATATTATTTTCTAATGCGGCTTTACTTCCTTCAATAAAACCATTTAATACGACTTGTCCATTGTATTTTTCTACTTCACTTGTATTTGCGATGGAGCGGTCAAATAACGCATATGGAATTCCTGGAGAAATTGTACAAATCAAAAAAGCATTCTTTTCTTTGAATAATTTGATGCATTCTTCATCTAATACAGCCCCATGTTCAATAGAATCTACCCCATTTTCAAGTGCTACTTTAACGCCTTCTGTACTTTCTACATGTGCAGAAACAATATAGCCTAACGCATGTGCTTTTTCACAACACGCTTTAACCATCTTAGGATCCATTTTTAATTGGCCTGGAACACCTTTCTCTTTTGCGTCCATGACACCACCTGTAATCATTAACTTGATAAGATCAACATTTTCATCTTTTAACTGATCAATGAAATTTAATGCTTCATCAATTGTGTCACAAGCTTTTGCGACACTGCCAACCATATGACCACCTTTTACAGAAACGGCAGTATTACTACATAAAATTCTAGGACCAATTAATTTACCTTGATTAATTTTATCTCGTGTTTGAGAGTCTAATGCGCGTAGACCACCAACTGTTCGAATGGTTGTAACACCTGACATTAATTCAATTTGTGCGTATTTTTCAACGAGTTTTCTAGCGATGTATCTTCCGATAGCGGTAGCGAAAACTTGTTTGACAAGTTTTTCGTTATCTCTTTGTTTCTTTTGTGGTTTACCATTACCAGCTAGATGAACATGCATATTGATAAGACCTGGCATCAAATATTGTTCATGTAAATCAATGACTTCAAAGCTTGGATCAATTGATTCATCCGTGGTTACTTTAATGATTTTTTCTCCATCTACATAAACACTACCTTTTGTAGGCTTCATATCTTCTGTGCCATCTAAAATAAAACAATTTGTGAATACATATTTTGACATAAACATAACCTCTTAATTAACACTATTATATGGGAGAAAGAAAGTTCTTGGAATGGTGTGATAAAATAAATATACATTTAGGAGATGGAATTCATGAAAAAAATCATTGGAGTTAGTTTAGCTTTGAGTTGCTTATTAATGGGATGTAGTGCAAGTGTTGTATCAAGTAATACAGAATCAGAATCAACACCTGTTCAAACATCAAAAACACCAGCAGAAAAAGCAGAGGAGTATGTAAGTACAATGGATCTACAATCAAAAATAGAACAAATGATCATGCCTGCTATTCGTAATTGGAATGGTGAAGGATTCACGGAAATGAATGATGAAGTAGAAAGTATGTTAGAAAAGTACCATTTTGGTGGCATTATTCTATTTGCGGAAAACTTTGCGGATAATGAATCTGTTGTAAATCTTACACAAGGTTTACAAATGGCGAATGCGAATGGCGGTGGTATTCCGTACATGTTGAGCATTGACCAAGAGGGTGGTTATATTACACGTCTGCAGTTTGGAACAAGTACAGTAGGTAATATGGCATTAGCTGCGAGTGGAAAAACAAAATATGCGAAGAAAAGCGCGAAAATCATTTCTTCAGAATTGAAAGCTTTGGGTTTAAATTTAGATTTCGCACCAAGTGTAGATGTGAATTCAAATCCTGCCAATCCTATCATTGGAGTTCGTGCATTCTCAGATGATCCTGAAATCGTTACGGAATTTTCAGAAGCGTATTTAAAAGGTCTTGCGTCTAATAATGTCATTGGAACAATCAAACATTTTCCAGGACATGGGGATACAGATACAGATTCTCATACAGGATTACCTAGAATTGATCGTACAAAGGAAGAAGTAGAAAGTACAGATTTAGTTCCATTTAAAGAACTAATTGAAAGTGGAAAAGTGGATATGGTCATGAGTGCACATATTCAATTCCCACAGATTGAAACAGAAACATATACAAGTATCAAGGATGGTTCTACAATCAATTTACCTGCGACATTGTCTAAGACATGGTTAACTGACATTCTAAGAGGTGAATTAGGATTTGATGGTGTTATCATTACTGATTCATTACAGATGGATGCAATTGCGGAAAACTTTTCTACACGTGATAGTGCGAAACTTGCCATCAATGCTGGCGTGAATATTTTATTGATGCCAGTTGAACTTGAAAATGTTGATTCGATGAATGCGATGGATGCTTATATTCAAGATATTATGGATATGGTGAATAATGGTGAAATTGATGAATCGTTGATTGATGAATCCTGTAAGAAAATCATTGCGTTGAAATATCAAAGAGGCATTATGGATGAAACATATTCCGAAGAAAAAACAGAGAATATGTTAATGAATGTTAATTCTTTGGTTGGAACAGAAGAGTCTCATGAAGTAGAAAGAGAAATTGGTGATGATTGTATTACAGTGTTAAAGAATGATAATGATACATTACCTTATACAGTTGGTGAAAATGAGAATGTTGTGATGATTTCTACAACAGAAGCACAAAAGAATATTTTGGATCATGGATTTTATGTACTCAAAGATGAAGGAATTATTGATTCTAGTGCTACAATTCAAATTTTGAATGAAAATAATGGAGAAAATCATGAAGATTGTTTGAATGTCATTGATCAAGCAAATGTATTAATTGTTACAAGTACATTGGATGCAAGTTCACAATTGGATACAACACAATCTGATCGAATTCGAAATGTACAAGAATATATTTCTAAGGCAAAATCATTAGGAATACCAGTAATTGTAATTTCTGCTAAGATTCCATATGATACAGCTTTACTACAAGAAGCAGACGCAATCGTATGTGCGTATAATTCAAAAGGCGCAACAAATGTAGATGATCTTTATAATCCAATCGCTACATATTCTGTTAATCTCATGTGTGCAGAAGATATTATCTTTGGATCAGCGAAACCAAAAGGAACATTACCAGTGAATATTCCTAATGTTGAAAATGGTCAATTTACAAGTGATATCCTTTATGAAAGAGGAACAGGCGTTACTTGGTAAAAAAATAACAACTGTAAGCGTTTTTAAGACGAATTGTTCTTTTATAGTGCATATTAGAATGATAAAATCTTATGGCACGGAGGGGTGTTCATGAATTTTCTATTATTTATATTAGGATTAGCACCAATTATTTGGTTAGCTATAGCGTTAATGGTTTTTAAGTGGCCTACATTTAAAGCTGCGATTGGTTCTTTGGTAATTTCTATTGTTTTATCAATCTTTGTTTGGCATATGAATGTATTAGATACGGCAAGTGCTGGACTTGAAGGAATGTTAATGGCAATTTGGCCAATCATTATTGTAATTCTAGCAGCTGTATTTACATATCGTTTATCTTTAAGAACAGGTGGGATGGAAGTAATCAAATCTATGATCACTTCTTTCTCTACAGATAAAAGAGTATTGGTTCTACTCATTGCGTGGTGCTTTGGTGGATTTATGGAAGGAATGGCAGGGTTTGGCACTGCTGTAGCGATACCTGCCAGCATGTTGGTTTCTTTAGGTTTTGATCCTTTATTTTCTTGTTTGGTTTGTTTGGTAGCAAATGGAACACCAACTGCCTTTGGTTCAATTGGAATTCCAACCGTTACACTCGCAAATCTATTATCTTTAGAAAATACAACGTTATCTTTTATGACAGCGTTACAATTAGCACCATTTATTATCTTATCTCCAATTATCATGGTCATGATTACAGGTGGAGGAATCAAAGGTTTAAAAGGTGTTTTACCAATTACACTTATGAGTGGTATTGGATTTGTAGTTCCAGAATTAATGATTGGTAAATTTGTTGGGGCAGAACTGGCAGTAGTTGTTGGTTCTGTTGTATCTTTACTCATTACGATTTTAATGGCGAAAACAGTAAAACCTGATCCAGAGTATCAAGTAGAAATAGGTAACAAAGAAAAGATTACAGCACATAAAGCATTACTTGCTTGGTCACCATTTATTATGATCTTTGTATTCTTGTTATTAACAAGTAAACTTGTAACACCAATCAATACATTCTTATCACAATTTTCTTCTAGTATTTCTGTATTTACTGGAGAAAACGCAAATACAATTACTTTCTCATGGATCAATACACCAGGAGTATGGATCTTCTTATCCGCAATCATTGGTGGTTTATTACAAGGAGCGAAAGGAAATGATTTTATCATTGTGTTAAAAGAAACATTCTTACAGATGAAAGAAACAATGATTACTATGATTTCTGTACTTGCTTGTGCGAAAATCATGGGATATTCAGGAATGATTTCTTCCATATCTGCATTCGCAATTGGTACAACAGGTGCTTTATATCCATTATTCGCACCATGGATTGGTGGGCTAGGGACTTTCGTTACAGGTTCTGGAACAAACTCAGGTGTATTATTTGGCGCAGTACAAAAGAGTGCAGCGGACACATTGAATATTGATCCTTATTGGATGGTATCTTTAAACTCTTTAGGTGTTGCGGCAGGTAAGATGTTATCTCCTCAATCTTTGGCGATTGCGTTAAGTTCTGTAGATGCGAAAGGACAAGATTCTAAATTGATGAGTCAAATCATGCCATATGGAATCTTCTTCTTAGTATTGATGAGTATATTAGGAATCGTAGGAGCGAATTTATTATAAAAATGAACTGGAAGTGAGAAATCATTTCCAGTTTTTGTGTGCTATAGCGGAAAGAATGTTGTACAACAAACTTGTCCAAAGCTATCAAATCAACTAATATTAATTCATGAAAACATCAAAGATATCTGTTGTTATATTAGGTTATTTACAAGCCTCACAAAAAGATAGTACGAACGCAATTTTAGCTTCTTATTTATTAGAAAATATGAACGAGAGCGAAAAATTATCCATCAAAAAGATTGCGGAAGATTGTCATGTTGGTATTGCGACTGTTTCACGATTTGTGCGAGATTTAGGAGTTGCGAATTTTAGTGAATTTAAAGACTTGTTAGATGAAGAATATAATACATTTTCTAGATGTGATTCTTATGAAGATCTTTATAATAGCTACGCTATATCAACAAAAGCCTGTTTGGAATCCGTTGATCAAGATGAAATTAATTCATTATGTGAATCTATACATGCCTCAAAAACAGTATATGTATTTGGCTTATTGAAGGCGAAATCTGCCGCAATTCAACTACAAGCGGATTTATGTTCTTTAGGAAAACCAACATTAACTTTTGCTTCAACTAACGAACAAATGAAATGCATCGAACAAGCTTCAACAGATGATTGTTTGGTTTTGTTTTCTGATACAAGTCGTTATTTTGGATATTTTGATGTTAGAAAAATAAAAGATCATCTTTCTCAATTGAATATATGGATGATTGGTAGTGGACAAGCACCAAGTTTTGTAAAACATCATATTATTTATCAAAAACCAGAAGCATCCGTTACACATCCTATACAATTGTTATTTGTGGCGGATATGATTTCACAATGTTACGCAAAGAGGTATTGTAATGAAAACAGTTGATTTAGTATGCCCTATATGTGGCGCAGAATTTGAAAACACAGATAAAAGTAAACTTATCTGTCCATATTGTGGTGGTGTTCTATTAGTGAAAAGAAAAGTAGCTATCAAGAAATATAAAACTATGAGAAAATAGAACCATGAAAGTTTTATTTGTGAATACAAGTGAAGAAGAACACGGTCTAACAGAAAAAGGGATTTTAGAATGCTCAAAAGTTTTAGAAGAAAATGACATAGAAACGGAGATCCTTTGGGCTTATCCTAGTATTCATGCATGTACTTCTTGTGGGAAATGTTTGAAAAGAAGAACTTGTATTTGGAATGGTGTAGTAAATGATATCGCACAAAGAAAAGATTCTTTTGATGCACTTGTAGTAGGTGTGGATGTTATTTTTAATGAACCTAGTAAATCGGCAATTGATTTTATGGAATGCTTATTTCGTAGCTGTAATGAAGCGTATGTTTCTAAGATTGGTGCTGTGATTTTGTCTTCTAAAAATAAAAATACAGAAAAAGCGTATCAAAGAATGAATACGTATTTTTCTGCTTCTTGTATGCCAGTTATGACTGGTAGATACTACAATACAATCATAGAAGAAGATTCTGAAGAAATGAAAGTTCTAGGAAAGAACCTTTCATGGATTTTGAAATGTATTCACTTGGGAAATCAACAAGGCATAAAAAATGATATACTTCCAAATAAACTTGATGAATTTATGAAGGGAAGATAATGTAAAATAGTAGTAGAAATGAGGTATATATGAGCTATCAAGAAACATATCAAGAATGGTTAGATCATCTAACAGATGAATCATTAAAACAACAATTAGTAGATATCAAAGATGATGAAGTAGAAAAGGAAGATCGTTTCTACAAGAATTTATCTTTTGGTACTGCAGGACTTAGAGGTAAAGTTGGCGCAGGCACAAATCGTATGAATATGTATACGGTTGGAAAGGCAACACAAGGTGTTGCGCAATTTATCATCAAACATGGTCAAGAAGCAATGGATAAAGGTGTTGTGATTGCACATGATCCTAGACATTTCTCTAGAGAATTTTGTGAATTAGCTGCAGGTATTTTTGCGGCAAATGGTATCAAAGCTTACACTTTCCCATCATTAAGACCAACGCCTGAATTAGCTTTTATGATTCGTAAACTAGGAACAACAGCTGGTATTAATATTACAGCTTCTCATAATCCAAAAGATTACAATGGTTATAAAGCATATTGGAATGATGGATGCCAAGTATCTAGTGAAATTGCGGATGGCATGGAAGCAGAAATTAATTCTGTTGATATTTGGAATGGTGTGAAGACTTCTTCTTATGAGGAAGGTGTAAAGAATGGCAAAATCATTGTATTAGGTGAAAAAGAAGACCGTGAATATTTAGACAAGATTGAAGGTTTAGCGATTCATAGTGGTGATGAAATTGATTTATCGATTCCACTTGTTTATACACCACTTAATGGATGTGGTTCTATTCCATTTAGACAAATGTTAAATGATCGTGGCTTTAATAATTGGAAAATCGTTCCAGAACAAGAACAACCTGATCCTGATTTCACAACGGTTGGTTATCCTAACCCAGAAGATCCTAAGGCTTTTGCGTTAAGTGAAAAGTATGGTAGAGAATTTGGCGCAGAACTATTAATGGCAACTGATCCAGATTCTGATCGTTTTGCGATTGAAATTCGTGATAATGATGGAAACTATGTTCCTTTAAATGGAAATCAAACAGGTTACTTATTAGTGAATTATGTTTTAGAAGGACATCAATCTGCAGGTACATTGCCTGAAAAAGGTTCGATGGTAAAATCTATTGTTACTTCTAACTTATCTACAAAGATTGCGAAAGCATATGGTGTAGAAATGTTTGAAACATTAACAGGATTTAAAAATATTTGTGGTAAGATTCCTTATCTTCATGAACATGGTTATACATATTTATTTGGATATGAAGAAAGTGTTGGATATGCTGGATGCGAAGATATTCGTGATAAAGATGGTATTTCTGCAGGTATGTTAGTAGCTGAAGCTGCAGCGTACTATAGAAAACAAGGAAAGACATTATGGGATGTACTTCAAGAAATCTATTCGAAGTATGGATATACTTGTGAAGAAGGTACAAATATTATTTTGGAAGGCATTCTTGGTAAAGAACGTATTGATCGTATGATGAAGTGGATTAGAGGTGAAAACCCAACACAGATTGGAAAGTATCATGTCGATCATATCATTGATTATATTGATGGTTATGAAGATCTACCTCCACATAATGCGTTACGTTTCTATATTGACGATGATACTTGGTTTGCCGTTCGACCAAGTGGAACAGAACCAAAGATCAAGATGTATTTCTATTCAACAGATACATCTATGGAACAGGCAAAACAAAAGAATGAAGAAATTAAGAATGCAGTATTAGAAATGATTCATTCTGTTAAATAAAACACATTAGAAGCATGACCAATCATTGTGCTTCTTTTTTGTTATAATGTTTGGGATGATTTGTGTATATACATTAAAAAATTGGTATTTTGATAAAACAAAAGAAAAGTATCGTGTCTGGGGAAATATTAGTGGTAATGATAACTTTGAAGATGGGCAATGGATCCATACTTCTTTTGTGACGAAGTTAGAAGTAGAGTGGGGTGCGTTACATATCTATACAGAAAACTCTGAATATTTAGCGAAGTATGCAGAACATAACGCGATTGATAAAAGAGTTTTAAGAAGAGCGTTGAGGGACTTTTTATGGCCGGATGATGTACTTGTTTTTAATAAAATCAAACAGTCCGAATCTAGAAAACAAAATATTATCCATAAAGAAGAAACACCTGATGATTATAGAAATTGTGCGATACTTACTTTTTCATCAGATATTTTAAATTACTTTGTTTCTTTAGAATTGCGCAGTGGTAAGAAAATCTATCGTAGATTAGATTATGATATTCAAAGAGGAATGTTCGAAGATGCTTTTGTGTTGAGTGACGCAACATTGAATTATTATTTTCGCTTTTTTCCTTATGGAAAAAATGCATATCAATTTGACGAATGGAAAGGAAAGTATAATCCTGTATTTATTCGTAATATTGGTAGTGAAGTATTTTATGCATCCACTGTATTTGGCGATTATGAAATACAACCGAATGCGACAGTACTGATATCAAATTCTTATTCGAATGAAAGAATTAATACGACTTTAGATGAAACAATCAATAGTAAAACAACAGTATTAACACATGCTTCTATTAAGATGAAATGAGGATATGATGGATTATAGAGAATTTTGTAAAATATTAAAAACTGCAAATACATTAGAAGACATCAAACAATATGAATCAGAGATTGTTTCTTTGATTCCTGAATATGAGTTGATGATTAATTATGATCAAAATAATCATTATCACCAATACACATTAGATGATCATTCCATACACACGGTATTAAATCTTCCTAGAAATTTAGAAGATGATATGTTGTATTTAGCGGCATTGATCCATGATATTGGAAAACCATCTTCTAGATGTAAAGGAAAGAAAGAAGGGGATACAGAAAGCCATTATTATGGTCATCCTCAAAAGAGCTATGTAATTACTCGTGATAGAATTCTTCCTTACATGTTAAACAATGGTGCGTTGTTCTCTGAAGCAGAACAAAATCGTTTACTGTATTATGTGTTACATCACGATGATCATATGTCATTAAGAATTAAACATCTAAAAGAACATTTAAAACTTGTTGATTTTGAAACATTTCAAAAGTTAATGTTATTAGAAGTTGCAGATGCAAAAGCGCATGTATTATTGCCAGCTATTGTATCTAGAATTGATATTTGTTCACAATGGAGTGGTCATTATGGAATAGAAAAGTATCATGAATTCTTAAAAGAAAAAATCATCCCTTGCAGAAGTGTGCTACTGTAAAAACAATATAGTATAATTTG
>CAVFDO010000047.1:0-16614 GCA_963621095.1 bacterium | reverse complement strand
TATTATTCAATTGTTAAGAAAGATGTAAAACCTGTAATTTCTAATACTTCTTTAATTTCATCACAAACATTTGTAAGTTTGAGATTTCCTTGAACATTCATTTTCTTTTGGATAGAAAGAATTACTCTTAACCCTGCGGATGATACGTACTTTAAATCTTTCATATCTAGTACTAGATTCTTTACACCATCTAATTGTGTATTTACTACTTTTTCTAAGTCCGGAGCTGTAGTAGTATCTAAGCGTCCACCTAATTGTAATGTTAGATTTTCATTATCTCTGATTTCTTGAATTGTCATAGTTCCTCCCCTTTTAGAATACTAACGTATTTACTTCATCAATCAAGCTTAATAGTCTATCTTTATAGAATTCAATTGCTTTTGATGATTTTTCAAACCCTTCACGTTTGATTGTTCTTCTGAGTAATCTTGTATATCCAACAAGCATTGCCTTCTTCTTTACTTGTTCAATGAGATCTGCATCTTCTGTCTCTAAATATAATGGAACAAATTTATTCCAAATATATAACGCTGTTTCTCTAGAAATACCTAAGAAGTCTTGTACAACACTTTCATCTACATCACCAAATCCAACATACGCATTAAACACACTTCCTAGCTCAAAGATAGGGTGTCCTTCTGATAATGTATCCATATCAATGAGCAATGTTTCTCCATCTTGAATCATAACATTCTTCATATGATAATCACCATGAATCATAGTATGTGTATCTGGTACATCTTGAATCAAGCTTCTTAGTTTTTCATATTTTTCTGTTGGAATATAATCCTTCAAATAGTTTGCCCAACTTAATACCGTTACTTTTACATCAGGTAAATCGCCTGGTTTTACAGTAGTCGCATGAATTTTTTTCAATAAATCCACAAATAATTGAATATATTCATCAATCTTAGAAGGATCTTCATTGATTTTTTTGATATAACTCTTTGCGTTTAAAAGTTCAAAGACAGAACCATATGTATCTCCTACTTTAACTACATCATATGGAATCGCTGTAGGAATACCTAATACAAATGCTTTTCTAGCGAGTTCTCTTTCTCTATGGATATCAGGTAATGCATCTGCGTTGTAATACACTTTAACGATCGTATCTTCACTAATTCGATAGACTTTACCATTAGAACCTTGTCCAATTTGTTCGCAACCTTCAATAGACATATGACGATAAGCTTTTTCAATATCCATCATTTCTGTAAATCCAGTCATGTCAAATACTTCATATACTTCAGAATTCACATCAACAAGTTTCAAAGTAGGTTCATTCTTCTTTGTTCTTAAAATAACACGAAGACCAGCACTAGAAATATATTCTAGCTTCTCACAATTCAATACTAAACTAGAATGGTTTTCTTGTAGGATAGATTGAATGTTTTCTTGTACCTTTGGAGCATTATCTGCCGTAATACGTCCTTCTAAATAAATTGTTAAAACTCCATTTTCATTTTTACTTAACATCACTTGACTCCTCTCCAAATATTTTATCAACCAATGTAATGTATTCTAAATACGCTGCAGTCTTTTCTAAACTCTTTAATGATTTGGCAATTGAACGATAATACCATTCTTGCATCTTAGGATCTTTTTGATTCAATGTACTCCAAACATCATCACCTTTTTTCAGATATTCTCGATAGAAAGAACGAATATTCGATAATTTATCTGCCAACCATAAGATACGTACATGTTCATCTGTTGTATTTTCTAACATCAATAATGAATCTTCTTTTCGTTCCATCCAAGTTTCAGCTGGCGGTCTTTCAGAGAGTTTATCTTCGGTTTCACTTAACACAAGACCATAAACTCTTTTTCCAAATTCATCATAAATAACTTGGGGATCAATATCACAATCTTCAATCGTATCATGCAATAAACCTGCAGCCATTGTTTCTCTATCTTCTGTCATTGTAGAAATGATACAAGCCACTTCCATTGGATGAAGAATATATGGTGTTTTAGCTAATTTACGAACCTGACCTGAATGTGCATTTGTTGCGAATGCGATTGCTTTATCTAGAACATCCATCATCAAACCTCTTTTCTATCGTTAATACATTGTTACCATTTTGGTATACATATTTTACTTCATCCATCATCTTTTTCACAAGGAAGATTCCTAGTCCACCCTCTTTTCTTTTTTCGAGTTCTAATGTAATATCAGGATCTTTCTTTTCTAATGGATTAAATGGAATACCTTGATCTTTGAATTGAATGATTGCGCGGTCTTTAGTGATAGAAGTTCTTAATAACATTGTACCTGCACCATTTGGATATGCATAATTACAAACATTCACATAAATTTCTTCAGCACAAATCAATATTTGTTGAACATATTTCATTGGACAATCAACTTGTTCCAATTCACTTTCTAAATATGCATTCATATCATCGACAGTATCTTTTGAAATATTTAATTCTTTTTCTTTCATTTCTAATACGTGTTTTTCACTAATAAAATCCAACATTAACATCGTAATATCATCAAATTGATCTGCACCATTTGCGAATGTACGAACATCATCACGAACACTCTTGATCATATCTTTAGGTCCCAATTCTTTATGTGCATTCATAAAATCTAGAAGATTTTGTTCACCATACATATTTTCTTGGCCATCAATTGCTTCTGTAACACCATCAGTATATAAGAATAATTTATCACCAGGTTTTAAATAAATCGTTTCTTGATGATACTTAAAGCCATCAATACCAGCTAATACAAAACCAGAACGCATCTTCAAATAACTATATTTTCCATCTCTTAATACAAGTGGTGGATTATGACCTGCACTCGAGAAAGTTAATTCCCCTGTCTTTGAATCAAAGATACCAACCCAAGCCGTAACAAACATACCATCTTCATTTCCTTCACATAACATGTGATTTACTCTAGACAAGGCTTCAGCTGGAGAATATCCCATATGAATTTCATTTTTAATAATTGTTTTTGCGATAACCATGAATAACGCGGCAGGAATTCCTTTACCAGATACATCCGCAATAACAAGTCCAATATGTGTTTCATCTAGTTTATAGAAATCATAGAAATCACCACCAACTTCTTTGGCTGGCTCCATACTTGCATAAATATCAAATTCCTCATCTTCTGGAAATGCAGGGAATATACTTGGTAACATATGTGCTTGAATATTTTGTGCCAAATTCAATTCAGATTCTATACGCGCTGTTTTTTCTGTAATTGTTTTTTGAGAAGTTACTAAGGCTTTCCCCGTTTCCGCAATTCTGACACAAACCATTGAAATAATAAAATACACAAATAATTTTGGTAAAAAATTATAAATCATTGTTTGATAGACTCTGCTATTTACATTGATTCCTAATGCACGTATACTTTCCGCAATCGATTTTCCTACTGTAATCGTAGTACCTGCAGGCAATTGATAAAAGTTTAAATCAAACCAACCAAAGTCATAATATGCATTCGCGAATAAACTCATCCCAAAAAACACTGCAGTCAATATTGCAATTGTAATTGTAAATTCTTTATTGAAATAGCGACAAGATAATACAACAGGAATTGCCATAACAAGTACAACATTAAATGATAAGTAGCAGTATAATCTCGCAAGAACTGCCGTCACAAAAAACATCAATATATATTTCACCCATGATTTTTGTACATTGAAAAAACGACATAAAAATACAGGAATCGCTAAATCAACAATACTTTGTGAAATCATAGATAACAAAATCCCTTCTGCTTTTCCAAAAAATCCCAAATAACAAATAACCCAAACAATTAATAAAACAATACAACTAACAGACAATGTTGAACTAACTAATTGATTAGCTTCAATTTCATTTTTCCAAAGTACATCATCCTGTTTTTCAAATAGGTAATAAAAACTCTTTAATTTTTTATTGATATGCATAATACTTCTCTCTTATTCTTCTACAGAATACATATAGTCTTTGAAAATATATTCTCCATTTATATAATCAAATCGAAATATTCCACCATATGGATGTGGTTGTTTTCCTTGTTTTCTTAATTCCATCATAGTTTCTTCTGGATTTTTATGGAATAAAATTTCCAACATTCTTTTGTAATATTCAGAATGTCCAACAAGTAATATATTAGATTCATTTCTTGAAGCAGATATCACTTTAAACATTACATGTTCAAATCTTTGTTCAAAAGATTTTTGTGAGTCACCACCCACATCACTCCAATCATCATGTTTGTTTCGGTGTTCTTTGATTTCATCTAACCAATTATCTCTTACAACACCTTCAAATTGTCCATAATCAATTTCTTTCAATCCATCTAAGATGATTGGTTCTATATTACGATCATGTGATATCTGCATAGCAGTATCAATACAACGTGTTAAAGGGGAAGTATAAATCGTTTGAAATGGAACTTCTTTTAATGCTTTTGCGCAATGATAAACTTGTTCCATACCTCTTTGTGTTAAAGGGGAATCACATACGCCTTGCATACGATTATATTGGTTGAAGATTGTTTGGCCATGGTTCACATAATAGAAATGAATAATCTTATCTTCAACAGGATTTTCAAATTTAGATGGATCTGTAGGAAGATTTGTTACTGTATATTGTCCATCTTCATATTCAACACGCATGATTCCTGCATTTGGAATTGGATTTCCTTTTCCAGGAATACGTTTCATAACATTCTCTACATCAATATGAAAAAACAATTTCATTAATACAAGTTCTAATGCACCATGTGTAACAATTAACACATGATCACCATCATTACTATCTGCTAGGATAGAATCCATTGCTTCATCAATTCTAGATAATACTTGTTCATGACTTTCGCCATTCACACTTGTAAAATCATTTCTTTCAAAACAATAAGAAATTTCATCAGGATGTGATGTAAATCTTGTGCCTTCAAAACTACCAAAATCCATTTCATGCAGATTCTGAATAATCCGTGGTCGAATATGTCTACCTTCTAATATCTTTTTACAAGTTTTAATACATCTACCACTTGGAGAAGTGTATGCATGATCAAAATAAACATTTGTTAAGGCAACACGTGCTTGTTCCACTTGTAATTCTCCTCTTACACTCAATGGAGAATCACATACCCCTTGCATTCTACCCTTCTCATTAAATCTAGTTTCACCATGTCTAACAAAATACAATGTAACTTTCATATATCATCTTCAACTTTCTAAAAAATATTTTATCAGTGTTGTGTAGAATCACCAAAACATTCTGCAAATCTTGCCGCAAAAGATGGTTCTTCATTTCCAACATAAAGATGTGATATATCACCAAATTGAGCAACTCTAAATGAGGCAATTCCTTTTTTTCTCTCTTCTGTATGAACAATTGTTACAGAAGTAGGTGCAGCTACAAATCCATGCCACAATGGCATTGGTGAAATATGTAATAGATGCGACAACAAAACACATTCCAACCCAAAATGGCAAAAGAATACAATCGTATCATGATTTGAATTTGTTACTTTAAAATAGTTATCTGTATGTTCATAACCATGTTCTGCTAAAAAAGCGTCAAAGTTATCACATACCCATTGATATCTTTCTTTCACATTTGCATTCTGCATAGCTTCAGGTTCATACCAATGATCATAATCATAGAAACGAGAATCTTTTGTCCAATCTTGAGGTAGCCAATCCCAAGCAACAGTTTTACGAAATAAACGGTCTGGTCTAGAAATACGTGGTTCAAATTCTTTTAACCAATCTAAAGTTTCTGCAGATCTACCAACTTCATTTAAAGTATAGGAAGCTGTTAATTGTGCTCTTCCTAATGGAGATTGATAAAATTCAGTTACTTCCATATTCTTCATTCTTTCGCTTAATAATTTAGCTTCTATTTTTCCTTTATCTGTTAAAGAATCATGAACATAATCTGGATCTCCATGACGAATAATGACTAGTTTCATAAATTAATCTCACTTTCCATCCACTACTTGAAAAACATAAAACTTTAGATAAGAACTTTCATCCATATTCCATAGAATTGGATGATCAGCATTTTGTTGTGTTACAGAAATTTGTTTTAACTGAACACCAATTTCTAACGCTGCTTCCTTTAACATCTTTTCAAACAAATCACATTCCATATACCTAGAACAAGAACAAGTAGCTAAATAACCACCATTTCTCAAGACATGCATTGCTTGCATATTGATTCTCTTATAACCATTGTAAGCTTTCATGACTGTTCTTCTTGATTTAGTGAATGCTGGTGGATCTAAGATAATCAAATCATATTCATTCAATTTCAAAGTATCCAAATAATCAAATACATCTGCTTGTACAAAGGATAGATTTGTTAGATTATTGAGTTTGGCATTTTCTTTTCCTTCATTTAACGCAACTGCAGATACATCAACTGCTGTTACGTGTTTTGCTCCACCAAGTGCTGCATTTAACGCAAAGCCACCAGTATGTGTAAAACAATCTAAGACTTTCTTTCCTTTTGATAAATGACGAATAATCACACGATTGGATTTTTGATCTAAGAAATAACCTGTCTTTTGTCCGTTTTCTATATCTACATTTAACTTCAATCCATTTTCTTGAATCACTTGAATCGTAGGAGCATTTCCGTAATAGAAACCTTTATATAAAGCTAAACCTTCTTTTTCTCTTGATTTCACATCATTTCTTTCATAAATGGCATGAATATTTTCATCCTTTAATACATCTAATAAAGCTTTATACAAAATTTCTTTATTCTTTTCTAGCCCATAACAAGTAATTTGGCTAACTAAAACATCATTATAACGATCAACTGTTAGTCCAGGTAATCCATCTGCTTCTCCGAAAATCAATCTACAATTATCCAAATTATTTGGTTCTACAGTTTTGCGATATGAAAATGCATCTTGAATCTTTTTCTCAAAGAAACTTTGATCGATATCTTCTTTTTTCTTAGAAAAAATACGCACTGTAATATGAGAATCTTTACTTAGATAACCAGTACCTAAATACGTATCATCACGCATTAATATATCAGCAACACATCCATTTTCTAATAAAGAAATATCAGAATCTAAATTATTGGAATACATCCACATCTGTCCCTTTTTTAGAAACTCTGCACCTTTATCACTAATTCTAACAATTGGTCTATTCACAACTTCTACCTCTTTTTCTAGCTTCCATTATACAGAAAAAACAGTATCTAAACGATACTGTTTTACGTATTATTTCATATCTTTTAAGAAAGCAATGTAAGCTCTATAAGCTTCATAAACATCCGCTTTAGATACAACTTCAAATGGAGCGTGCATATTTTGTACGGCAATACCTGCATCAATGACATCCATATTCTTATTTGCCATGATGTAAGCAATTGTTCCGCCTCCACCAACATCAACTTTACCAAGTTCACATGTTTGGAAATAACAGTTATTATCATCCATCACTTTACGAATCTTAGCCATGTATTCTGCATTGGCATCATTGGAACCACCTTTTCCTCTTGAACCTGTATATTTATTAAAACAAATACCTTTCCCAAAGAAAGAAGCATTCTTTGTTTCCATTACTTCTGGATATAGAGGATCAAATGCTGCAGATACATCACTAGATAGCATTCTAGAATTGTCCATCATATCATTGAAAGCAACTAATGAAGTTTCGCCTTGTAATGCGAGCATCTTGGCAACAACATGATCAAAATATGCTGATTGCATACCTGTATTACCAACAGAACCAATTTCTTCTTTATCTACTAAAATTGCACAAGCAGTTCTATCTGGTGTTCCTTCAAAGTCTAATACAGCCCTTAAAGAAGTATAAGCACAAACTTTATCATCGTGACCATATCCTAATACCATAGAACGATCCAAACCATAGTCTCTAGCTTTACCTGCAGGAACAACTTCAATTTCAGCAGAAATAAAATCGTCTTCTTCTATATCATATTTTTCTTTTAATAAATCTAGAATATATGCTTTGACTGGATCTTTTTCTGTATCTTTCTTAGGAATAGAACCAACTAATAAATCTAAAGCTTCACCTTCTACAACTTTCGCACCACTTTTTTCCATTTGACTTGATGCTAAATGAATCAAAAGATCAGAAATACCTACTACTGGATCAGAATCATCATCACCAATATTGACATCTACAACTGTTCCATCTTTTTTCGCTACAACGCCAACCAAAGCCATTGGTCTAGCGACCCATTGATATTTCTTAATACCACCATAGTAATGTGTATCTAATAAAGCTAAACCATTTGCTTCATATAATGGATGTTGTTTTAAATCTGTTCTAGGTGAATCAATATGTGCACCTAATAAATTCATACCATTACGAATTGGTTCCTTACCAATAATGAAAGCTAAGAAATTCTTTCCTTTATTTGTTGAATAGACTTTATCACCTGGTTTTAATTCATTCATTTCATCTAATTTTTTAAAACCTGCCTTTTCAACTAACGCAATACTGTTTTTAACAAATGTTCTTTCTGTTTTGGAAACACTGAGGAATCCCATATATTCATCATTGAAAGTCATTAGATCTTTCATTTCGGATTCATTCAATTTTTCCCATACTGTTTTACTCATATTCAATCCCTTCTAAACGATACAAATCAAATGCATGTACATAATCAGATGGACCGCGTATCTCTAAAGTCATACCATTTTCATCTTGTTTGATAATGTCCATATTTAACACTTGTTTGTATTCATCAAACATACCCATTTTATCATAAGGAAGAAAACAATACAGACTTTCTTCTCTTGGATATAACATTTCTAATATCTGATGCAAAGATTCTTCCATATTCTCACCTGTATATGTAGAAATACATAAACCAGGAAATTCTTTCTTTTCTTCTATTAGATCACATTTATTAAATAACTTTAATACAGGAATATCATCTGCTCCAATTTCTTTTAATGTTTGTTCTGTTACATCAATTTTTGTTTCATAATTTGGATCCGATGCATCTATGATTTCAACCAATAAATCTGCATCTTTTGCGACAGATAATGTACTTTTAAATGCTTCAATCAATGTATGCGGAAGATCAGAAACAAAACCAACCGTATCATACAAAAAGAACGTTTTCTTTTCCGCATTGATTTTTCTAACAGAAGTATCTAATGTCGCAAACAACATGTCTTTTTCTAACACTGTATTTCCACTCGCACTTGTATGAGAAATCAAATAATTCATATAAGAAGATTTTCCAGCATTGGTATATCCAACAAGTGCTACTCTTCTTAGTAATGTTTTTGATCTTCTTCTTTCATCTTGATTATTTTGTTTTTCAATACGACTTAATTCTTCTTTTAAATCTTGAATTCGTCTTTGATATTTACGTGCTACGATTGCAGAACGCATTTCACCTGAACCCCTATTATTTACAGATCCTCCTCTTTCTCTTTCACGATCATTATCGCTATTTAATAAACGAGGTAAGTCATATTGAAGGCGTGCCATTTCTGTTTGTAGTTTTGCTTGTCTACTTTTTGCGCGTGATGAAAAAATATCTAATATTAACGCAGTACGATCAATAACATTACATCCAATACATGCAGATATTCTTTCTGCCATTTGTACTGTCAAATCATTATAGAATACAACATAATCCACATTCGTATCTTTTACCAGAATACTTAGCTCTTCTAACTTTCCAGTTCTAAAAGCATATCTTGTATCCATAGTGTTTGAATTTTGTGTAATCGTTTCTACAACTTCTAAATCACATGCATTACATAGGGCAATACATTCTTCCATTTTGATTTGAAATACATTTGCGTCTTCTTTCACGCAAACACCAGCTAAAATAATTCTTTTCATAATTTCTTATCTAATTCATATCTTTCGCGAACACGTTCTAAGATTTCCTCTAATGTCCAAGGTGTAAAATCATGTGTATCTAATTCCACATGAAAGATAGTTCCTTTATCCCAATCATAAAAACAATCCTTTGTATGTACATGCCCACACAAATTAATCACTCTGCTTCTCAATGGTTTATCTTCATCATAATTACCTGTAATAGATGGGTAATGACTCAAATAAAAATGATGTTTTTTATAATTCATGATAGTACTATACCCTAATATTTCTATATTATCTAATGTTCGATACATCGCAATCTTTGTTTCACCATCATGGTTTCCTAATACAAGTTTGATAGATCCATTTAACCTTTGTAGGTATGCTTTTCCTTCCTCTAAATCGCCAAACACAACATCTCCTAATACATAAACTATATCATCATCCTGAACAACAGAATTCCATCTATCAATGATTGTTTCATTCATTTCTATAAGACTAGAAAATCCTCTTTCTTTCCATAAGAATTCTCTATCATGATTAAAATGTAGATCACTTGTAAAATAGATCATTACTCATCACTCCCTTCTTTAATCACAAGTACATTTACTTTATGACTAAGCACTGTACATGCATCTAATCCAACAATGCCTTTATCTTGAAAAATATCAAAACAACATTTCGTATAATCACCAGCACAATCAGATAGATCTTTACCAATATGATGATATCTAGAATGTGCATACGCTGTATGCCAATGACCACATACAACGGTTTTATCTTCTATATTCTTTCCTTCGATTTGATTTTGATGCCATGCATAAAATCCATTTGTCCAAGTTGCGGCATTGAATTCATCTTCTGATGCTTCTCGCCAATTCTTTGTGTATGCATCACTTATTTTAGGCAACCATCCATGGACAAATACATAATCACTGATTTCATAATAATTGATTAGACTTGACAAATATTCATGTAACTTTTCATTTTTAGAAAGAATATTCAGACTTTCATTTAACTCAAAAACTGATTTTCTATGACTTAATTGAAAGATTGTATCTAAAGTTCCATTATGGATATCTGCCATATGATATGTACCAGAAAAAAGAATATCCATCAGCATCGTTTCGTGATTTCCTTCAATAAATGCTCTTCGTTCTTTCGGAATTGAAGTGACAAATTCTAAACATGCTTCTGCTTCTACACCACGGTCAAACAAATCACCACAGCTAATAAAGAAATGATCTGGATTATCTTTATCATATCCTGCTTTATCTAATGCTTTTTTCATATAAGAAAAGAAACCATGTACATCACTCACCACAAAATATTTCATATTCTAACCTTTTCCTTTATTTCTACATTTATAACAAACACCTAAATTCATATGATTCATTCCACCATAAGATACAAATGATTCTCTTGGTTTTACACTTCCACAAATAGAACATCGAAACCATCTTATACCAGATGCATCTATAACCGGTTTTTCTTGTTGATCAATTTCATTGATAATACTATTTTTCCTAATTTGATAATCATGATAATCAATTTTTACTTTTTTTCGTTTTGTTTGATTTTGTTTCTGTAGCGGAAACAGCTCTTCAATGAATTCACTCTTCTTTGATGTCATTCTAAAAATATTCAATTCATTCTTCGCTCTTGTCATCGCAACATAGAACAATCTTCTTTCTTCTTGTTTTTGGTCTTCATCTGAAAGTGCAGAAAAAACAGGATCTTTATCAGTAGCTGGAAAACGGCCATCATAAATATCAATCAAATAAACAGTATCATATTCTTTTCCTTTAGAAGCATGGACAGTCGATAATGTAATGTTAGCATTTTTATCCCAAACTCCTTTCATCATCACTTCTTTTAAACATTCAATTCTCAATAGAAAAGAATGAATATCCTTTTCTTTTTCCGCAATAAACTTTATTGTCTCTATTTTACTTAGATCAATGAAATTGTCTTTTGCGTAGTTTTTATACTTTCCACCTGCGATATGACAAATTGCCTTAAATACATTTTCATTTCCGATTTGATTCATAAAAGTATGAAATGTATGAATCATCTGAGAAGATAAAACTTGCATTTTTTCAAGTTTATCTAGAACTTCAAATATTGTTAATTGTTTTTGTTTACAAACAGATATAATTTGTTCTTTGATTTGTTTCTTACAATAAAAATAACCTTTATTACAAATTCTATTGAAAGATTCCACATCATATGGATCGACTGATAACTTTAAATACGCTAGAACATCCCGAATACATGGAACACCAAAAACATCACTTTTAGAACCAACCATACAGAAAGAAATATTCTTTCTAAGCAATCGATCAACAATAGGAACTGCAGAATCATTTTCTCGATATAGAATCGCTATATCATCTTTTGTATTATCTAAGACCTTCATAAGATATGCATATTGATGCGCTCGATTGTTAATCTTTATTACTTTCACTTCACTTCCGCTACTCTTATTACTTTTCATATTTTTTATATAACGATTTTTATTATTTGAAATGAATTGTTGTGCTTTAGAAATGATTTGCGGTGTAGAACGATAGTTCGTTTCCATTCTTATAATTGTTGAATTAGAATAGTGTTGTTTAAATTCCAATAAAGCTTGCGGATACGCTGCACGAAAACCATATATACTTTGATCTTCATCACCAACCATAAACAAATGATTATTTTCAGAAAGAATCTTAATAATATCATGTTGTATCTTAGAAGTATCTTGTGCTTCATCCACACAAATATATTGATACTTATGATTCCATCTATCACGATAAGGTTTCATGTTTTCTAAAATCCAAGCAGTAAATACCATCTGATCATTAAAATCCATCAAATCATTTTTCCTCATCGCTGTTTCATACAATTGATAAATTGTATAGAATTCTTTATTTTTATTCTTTATTTTCATTTGTTCATCACTATAACGCATATTTTTCACATACGTAATGTCAGTTTCAATATCCAAAATTTCATTTTCTCCAGGATAATTTCCTGTTACTTTTTGATAGATGCTTCGTAAAATACTTTTTGTTTGTAAAGAATCTATTTTTCTTATTTCTTTATTTCTGTCTTTACAAAAAGAAATATATATTTGATACGATAATGCATTGATTGTTTTGAATGAGATTTGATTAGCGATATCCTCACCAAACTTTTCAGCGAATCGCTGTTTCATTTCGTATGTGGCCTGTGTGTTAAAGGTAATCGCAAGGATATTTCTAGGATCAATATGTTTTACAATGACTAAGTATCCTATTCTCGCAACTAGTACTGTTGTCTTACCAGAGCCAGGAACTGCCAACAATAAAACATTCTCATCCATTGTTTGTACAGCTTGTGATTGTTGAGAATTTAATTGAATATTGTATTCCTTACAAAACGAAAGAAAAGATGTGTCATTTATTCTTATAGAATCCATCGCTCAATAATCATAACTGAACACCAAATTCTTCTCAATGCATAATCATTGACTTTATCTAAAATTGGTATTAGATTAGTATACGCTAACAGATACCCCTATAGGGTATATTAGGAGGTAGTAAAATGAATGTAAATGTTCCAATGAGTGCAGTTGATGTTGTGATTATTTTGATTATATTAGTGATGATGGTTGGTGGCGTAAGAATCGTTCATGGTTTCTTTCATGAAGGACAACATAACTTAAAAGATTCTACTTATAATGGCAAAGGTGCAGTTAAAATTACCGTTGCGATAGGTGGTATGCAATGTGGTCATTGTGAAGCAAATATTAATGATACGATTCGCAATCATTTTGATGTTTCTAAAGTATCTTCAAATCATACAAAAGGAGAAACAACAATTATTTGTAAACATGATATCGATAACAAAGAAATACAACAAGCAATTGAAGAATCCGGATATCAATATCTTGGTGTAGAAAAAGTAAATTACAAGAAAAGATTAGCCTAACAAAAAGCAGTTATCAGTGCGATAGCTGCTTACTATTTTGTGGTTGTTGTATATCATCTTTTACTTCATTTACTTGTTTAACATAATATGTAACACCTAACCATTTATTGAACTTATATCCAAAATTCTCAAACAATGTTTTCTTTTGAAATCCAAATTTTTCATGAATATGTTCAGATGCAATATTACCTTCTGTCACGATAGATACAACATTACAATATCCATCTATTTGTGCTAGATGTAATATTTCTTTCATCAATAATGATCCATATCCTTTTGATTTACAAGTATGATCTAAATAGATAGAAAGATCTGTAGTCCAATTGTATGCAACTCTAGATGAAAATGCATCTAAGTATGCATATCCAACAATTTTAGAATCTTCTTCTAAAACAATATATGGATATTTTGCTTGAATTCGATGTACTCTATCTGTGAATTGAGATACTGTTAATGTTTCTTCTTCAAATGTAATTGTTGTATTTTCAATATACCAATTGTATAAATTACAACAAGCTTCGATATCTTTATCTTCTAAAAAACGAATCATCTTTCAAATACAACCTCCCCATTCATGATTGTCATCATCACTTTTGTTGTATGGATTTCATTTGTTGGAATCATTGTAATATCTTTGTCTAATACAACTAAATCTGCGTAATATCCTTCTTTAATCGAACCAATACGATCATTCATAAACAATTGTTCTGCACCTTTTTCTGTATAGGAAGAAATTGCTTGATCAATCGTTAAGCATTCATCTTGATTCATACCTTTTCTAGTAACCGCGAGTTCAATTCCATATAACGCATTTGGAATTTCTACTGGTGCATCAGAACCATTTGAAGCAAGTGTATTTTCAAATAATGTTTTATATGGATAAGAAGTTTGAGATAGTTCTTTTCCTACTCTTTCTTCTAATATCTTTGCGTCTTCTTTGATAAAGATAGATTGAAAATAACAAGATAGTTTCTGATCAATGATTTGTTGAATTTGATCTTTTCTTAATATTTGACAATGCACAAGTCCATGATGTAGTGGATTTCCTTCATATACATGATCTTGTAGTGCAGTTAATACATCATCTACTGCCTTATCTCCAATACAATGTGCAATTGTTGGCATATTATATTGATTCGCTAAAGAAATGTATTCTTGCATCTCTTCAACTGTATAATTCATGATACCTGTATTATTTGAATCATCATGATATGGTTGGCACATAGATGCAGATCTAGCACCTAATGAGCCATCCGCAATCAATTTTAAAGGACCAATACGGAAGAAGTCATTTCCTACATCAAATGTATATCCTTCATCTAAGAATTTTGCGAAATCTTCTATTGTAGAAAACTCACATTGTTCATTAACTCTAAGATTCATTTTTTGTTGGTAAGATAGTTGTTCAAATACATTCAATACATTCTCATAATGTTCTGTTACAGATAAAAAATCATCCGAACCTACAGTTGTAACACCAAATTGATTCGCACAAGCAATTCCCTTTTGAATGTATTCTTTTAATGTATCTTCATTTGGTTTAGGCCATGCTTCGTGAACTAGATTAATATCTAATTCTTCTACGATACCATTCATATCTGAATCAAATTCAATTCCTGATAGTTCTAACGCCTTTGTATTACAACTCATAGAATGTCCACAAGCTCTTGTAACACAAATTGGAATATCTTTTGAAATAGAATCTAAAAATTCTCTAGTAGGTTTTTCTTTTTCAGAAATAAAGTTTTCTTCATTGTATCCTCTAGCAATCACCCATTCATCATCTTTGATTTCTTTGCATTTTTGAGATAGTTTTGTTTTCATATCTTCTAAAGAAGTACAAGTAGCTAATTGTACACAAGATAAGTAGAAACCTAATTCCAACAAATGCATATGAGAATCAATAAATCCAGGTAAAACAAACATTCCATTCAAATCTATGATTTCATCTTCTTCCCTAACTTGTTTAAGAATATCTTCAGTAGAAGAAATACATTGAATCATTGTATCTTCTATTAAAAATGCATCTTCATCTCTTTTATAAATATTTGCGTGTATGAAAGCTTTTCTCATAAATCACTTACTCCAAATAAACCTTGTTTCATAAAATTGTTCTTCAATTCCTAATAATTGAATAATACGATCTTGATCAATTTCCATGCCAGCAGGTGCTACGATCCATTTACTCGTCGCCTCATCTTTATGATAGATGATACCCACAACGTATCCTGTAAACTTTTCTAATGGTTCTTCTATACAGATTACATAAGCATCTTGAAAAGAAAAATCATCTTTGGAAAGATCTTGTTGAATATAACCTGAATTGTATGGATAAATGACATCTGATAATGTTGGATGCATTGATCCATATGGTCGATCAATAATGACTGTCACTTTCTTTCCAATATTATTTCTACCAATTAAATATTCCATTGGAAATACAGAAATGCCACCTGTAGTATCTTCAGCTCCATATGTCTCAAATCCATTACATAGATAGAATTCTTTTTGATATCCATATGCATTGACACAAATACGTGAAATATTTAATTCTTGTGCTTTTTCTTTTAATGTATCTAATAAACTTGATCCTATGTCTTGATTTCGATATTGTTTTTTCACTAACAAAAATAAAATATGTAAATCAGAAGGTTCATACACCAAAACACCTTTATCACCATCCGAAAGAAATGCATATTCTTCCATATGTTGTTTGAAATAAGAAAGGATGCTTTTTTTCACAGCATCCGTTAAGAAAGTATCTTTTTCATCATTGAGTACTTCTTCAACAAATAAATAAACTTCATTGATACTAATCATAGTTCTAATTCCCTATCATATAAAGCAGTAGAATCTTTCACAA
>CAVFDO010000046.1:0-16664 GCA_963621095.1 bacterium | reverse complement strand
GTATCAGATATCATTATCAAAAGAGCTCCTGTAACTGCAAAATTAGGCGCTTGTGCATTTGTAATTTCAGTTGTTGTTGGAATTACACTTGGTATCGTAGGCGCTTTGACAAAAAAGAAATCAGTCAATGGTTTGATTACTTTTTTGGCAACAATGGGTGTTTCATTACCAAGCTTCATTGTGGCAATCTTATTAATGATTTTCTTTGGTGTTAAATTAAAGATTTTTCCATTACTTGGTTTGAATGATGCGAAGAGTTATGTTCTTCCTACGATTGCCTTAAGTATTGGACCAATCGCAATGGTGACTCGTTTAACAAGATCATCTTTAAAAGATGTTATGAATAAAGACTATATTATCTTGGCTAGAAGTAAAGGTACAGATGATATTCGTGTCATTATCAAACACGCTTTAAGAAATGCATTATTACCAGTTATTACATATTGTGGACCTTTATTTGCAGGTCTAGTTACTGGTAGTTTCGTTGTTGAAACGTTATTTACGATTCCTGGAATTGGAAAAGAATTTACAAGTTCTGTAACGAATAGAGATTATCCAATGATTATGGGACTCACAATATTCTTAGGAGCAATCGTTATTATCATGCAGCTAGCGAGTGATATCGTCGCTGCATTAGTTGATCCACGTATCAAGGTGAAGAGTTAGGAGGGTGAATCATGTCAGAAGTAAAAATGAAATATGATCCATCCATGTTTGAAAAGTTGGATGACAGTGAAAAGAATGATGAAGCGATTGCGATGGAATCGAAAACATTCTTACAAGATACTTGGAGAAGATTTTCACAGAATAAACTTGCGATATTAGGTTTGATTGTTCTACTCATTATGATTGGTTTAGCGATATTTGTTCCTATCTTTTCAAAATATACATATGATGGACAAGATCTCGCAAATACAAACAGTCTTCCTTCCGCAATTCATTTGTTAGGTACAGATAAATTAGGAAGAGATATCTTGGTTCGTGTATGTTCTGGTATGAGAGTTACATTAGCGATTGGATTTGCTTCAGCTGCAATTAACTTATGTATCGGAATTATCTATGGTGGATGCGCTGGATATTTTGGTGGAAGAGTTGATATGACATTGATGAGAATTGTAGATATTATCGATTCTGTTCCATCTTTGTTATATACAATCATGATTTTGATGGTATTTGGAAATAGTATCTTTTCTATGATGCTTGCGATTTCTTTGACTTCATGGATTACAATGGCACGTCAAGTTAGAGCACAAGTCATGAGTTTAAAAGAAATGGAATTTGCGATGGCAGCGAAAGTTATAGGTTGTTCTGATATTCGTATCTTATTGAAGCATCTTGTAGTCAATGCTTTAGGACCTATCATTGTATGTCTAACAATGATGATTCCTTCCGCAATTTTTACAGAAAGCTCATTAAGTTTTATTGGTATTGGTATTCAAGCGCCTGCTTGTTCATTAGGCTCTTTAGCTAATGAAGCTAGACAGCTCATCAATACACAACCATTACAAGTAGTATGGCCAGTTATCGCAATTGCGTTAATTACACTATCTTTAAACTTTATTGGAGATGGTATTGGTGAAGCTTTGGAAGCAAAACGATAGGAGGTGTGAAAAATGTCCTTATTAAAAGTAGAAGATCTACATACAGAATTTCAAACAGATCAAGGCGTTGTTCACGCTGTACGTGGTGTTTCCTTTGAGCTAAAACAAGGCGAAGTTTTAGGAATTGTTGGTGAATCTGGTTCTGGTAAATCACAGACGATGTATACAATCATGGGCTTGTTAAGTGAAAATGCATTGCCAGTTAAAGGGAAAGTTACATTTGATGGAAAAGATATCAGTGCTGAATCTTTTTCAAGTAAAAAAGAATACAACAAAATGATGAATGAAATTCGTGGAAATACAATTTCCATGATTTTCCAGGATCCAATGACATTCTTGAATCCTGTATTAAAAATTGGTACACAATTGATTGAACCAATCATGAATCATAAGAAAGTATCCAAGAAAGAAGCTTATGACATCGCAATTAATTTGATGAAACAAGTTGGTATTCCTAGTCCAGAAAAAAGAATTAATCAATATCCATTTGAATTCTCTGGTGGTATGAGACAAAGAATCATTATTGCGATTGCCTTAGCTTGTTCTCCAAAATTAATTATTGCGGATGAACCAACAACAGCGTTAGATGTGACGATTCAAGCGCAAGTATTGGAACTTATTAATTCATTAAAAGAAGAAAGCGAATCTTCTATTATCATGATTACACATGATTTAGGAGTTGTAGCGAAACTCTGTGATAGAGTGGCCATCATGTATGGTGGCAAAATTGTAGAAATTGGAACAGATAGAGAAATCTTCTATGAATCAAAACATCCATATACACAAGGTTTGTTGAGCTGTATTACAAATCCAGAGGATGATTCAGATGAAGATTTACAACCAATTCCTGGTACACCACCAGATTTATTAAAACCACCTGTTGGTTGTCCGTTCTATGCAAGATGCCAACACGCTATGAAAATATGTAAAGAACAATTGCCTGAGACAACAACATTCTCTGAAACACATCAATGTGCATGTTGGTTGATTCAAGCAAAGGAGGTAAGTCATGAGTGATGTAATTTTAAAAGTAGAAAATTTAAAGACTTACTTCGATGTTACAAAAGGTGTGCTCGCAAAGAAACAAATCGTTAAAGCTGTAGATGATGTAAGCTTTGAAGTAATGAAAAATGAAACGTTTGGACTTGTAGGGGAGTCTGGATGTGGAAAGAGTACATTAGGTAGAACAATTGTTAAACTTTATGATCCTACAGATGGCTCTATTAACTTTGAAGGAAAAGATATTTCTAAAATCAAAGGGAAAGAATTAAAAGCGTATCGTAAAGATATGCAGATGATCTTCCAAGATCCATATGCTTCTTTAAACCCAAGAATGACAGTTGGTGAAATTATTAAAGAACCAATGAAAATCTTTAATATCTATGATACAGATGCAGAAAGAGAAGCTAGAGTTAGAGAATTATTAGATATCGTTTCTTTAAAACCAGACCATATTCGAAGATATCCTGCGGAATTCTCTGGTGGGCAAAGACAGCGTATTGGTATCGCTAGAGCCTTAGCAGTTAATCCAAAATTTATTGTTTGTGATGAACCAATTAGTGCGTTGGATGCTTCTATTCAAGCACAGGTCATCAATTTGTTGAAACACATTCAAAAAGAAATGGGAATTTCCTATATCTTTATCGCACATGATCTTGGCATGGTAAAACATATCAGTGATCGTATTGGTGTTATGTATCTTGGCCACTTAGTAGAATGTGGACCTAGTGATGCAGTTTATCACACACCATTACATCCATATACACAAGCACTTCTCTCTGCGATTCCAATTCCGGATCCAGACGTCGCTAAGGCAAAACAGAGAATTGTCTTGGAAGGTGAAATTCCTTCACCAATCAACACACCTGCGGGTTGCCCTTTCGCATCTAGATGTCCTCGAGCAACAGAAAGATGTAAGAAGGAAACACCAAAGTCTATACAACTTGGTGAACGCAGTGTTGCTTGTTTCTTATATGAAAAGTGAAAAGGAGAGAAAAATTTATGAACAAGGTATTGAAATCCGTATTATCTACGACAATGGTACTTGGTTTAGCTGCTTGCTCCAGTAGCTCAAGTTCCACTGCCGCAACTTCCACTTCTGGTAGCAGCGTACTTAAAGTAGCTATCGGTGGTGAATCAAACTATCCTGATGCTGCGATTGCTTCTGATAGTATTACAGGTAGCGTAACAATGTTGACACAAACAGTTCTTTATCGATTGACTTCTTCAGGCGATATCGAACCAGCTGCCGCAACAGGATATGATGTTAGTGATGATGGTCTAACATATACATTCCATTTAAGAGAAGGTCTAAAATGGAGTGATGGAACAGACTTAACAGCGAAAGATTTTGAATACGGTGTTAAGAGATCTTTAGGTATGAGCGTAGCTGATGCTGGATTTAACACATATATTTCTAACTATCTAAAGAATGGTGACAAGTACAATGAAAGTAATTCTGTATCTGAAATGACAGATCTTGGTGTTGAAGCTACAGATGATACAACACTTGTATTTACACTACAAAAGCCATGTGATTATTTCCCATGTTTAACAACATTAGGTGTTTATTCACCAGCTAAGGAAGGCTCTTACACAGAACATGATTATACATGGGCTGATGATACTTCTATTCCAGTTTCTGGTCCTTATAAGATTACATCTATTGATCGTTCTACAGAAATCGTATTTGAAAAGAACGAATACTGGTATGATGCTGAAAATGTAACAACAGATGAAATTGATTATGAAGTAATTACAGATACATCTGCACAATTGATGGCTTATCAGAATGGTGAAGTTGATTTCGCAACAAGCTTAGATACTTCTGTAATCAACCAATATCAAGGTGAAGAAGATCTAGTATTACCTGGTGGTGTTATCAACTACTATGTTGAACTTTATACAGCTGATGGTACAACATGTGAAGCGTTAGCTGATAAGGATATCCGTAAGGCAATTTCTGAAGGTGTTAACCGTGAAGAACTATGTAACGCTTTAGATGCTGGTGATCTTTATGTTCCACTTTATGGTTTCGTTCCATCTGGACTTCCAGGAGGGGCTGATGGTTCTGACTTCCGTACAGAAGGCGGAGATTTAATTACAGAAGATCTAGAAGATGCTAAGAAGATCATGGAAAGCAAAGGATACACTGAAGACAATCCTCTAGAAATCGAATACTACTACAATGATTCTTCTATCCACTCAACAGTGGCTCAAGTTCTACAACAACAATTAGCTAAGATCAACATCAAGCTAACTCTAAAGACTGGTGAAATTAGAACATTCTTCTCTGATCGTACAAATGGTAACTTCCAAGCAGCTAGAAACGCTTATTCTGCTGACTACATGGATGTATCTAACTATCTAAGTCTATGGACATATGATACACAATCCACAAAGGTTACTTCTGACGAAAAATATGATGAACTATATTATGCTGCTGAAAATACAACAGATCATGATGAACGTTACAAGCTTTTACATGAAGCTGAAGAATACTTCATTAAAGAAATGAACTACAATGTTCCATTATTCCAATATGGTTCATTCTACCTATTAAGATCTGGAATCACAGGTATCGAATTCACACCACAGGGTTCTGCTGATCTAACATACGTAAAATTATCTTAATGAAATAAACCAGGTTGCAGAAGCTGTAGCCTGGTTTCTGTTTTTGGAGGACTTATGAAATTTGATTTAACAAAACCATATTGTTATTACTTTAATGAAATTACTAAGATACCACATGGTTCTTATAATGAAAAAGCAATTAGTGATTATGTTGTTTCTTTTGCGAAAGAACATGCATTAAAATATGTTCAAGATGAAAAGAAGAATGTCATCATTTATAAAGATGCTTCTCAAGGTTATGAAGAATATGATCCTTTGATGTTACAAGGACATCTTGATATGGTTTGTGAAGCAGTTTCTGGATTGGATTTTGATTTTGAAAAACAACCAATTGAAACTTATGTAGATGAAGAAGGAAGATTGCGCGCAAAAGGTACAACACTTGGTGCAGATGATGGTATGGGTGTTGCAGAAATGCTAGCGATTCTTGCGGATGATTCTTTAAAACATCCACCATTAGAATGTGTCTTTACAGTACAAGAAGAAGTAGGGATGTTTGGCGCGTTTTCGTTAGACAAATCATTGATTCATTCTCATCGAATGATTTCATTAGATGGTGGTGGTGAAGTTTTAACTGCAGTATCTAGTGCTGGTGGTGTTAATGTCATCAATACAATTCCTTGTGTATTTGTGAAAAACACAAAGCCTACCTATTCTTTAAAAGTTACAGGATTACTTGGTGGCCATTCTGGTGGAGAAATTCATAAAGAAAGAGGTAACGCAAATAAACTTGTCACAAGAATCATAAAAGAAATGATGAAAAATGTAGATGTTTCGTTGATTTCGATTGATGGTGGAACAAAAGATAATGCGATTACTAGAGAATCTGTTGCGGTATTTAGTAGTGCGACTTCTTATGAAGAAATTAAAGAATTGGTAGATCGACTTACAAAGAAAATCTATGTAGAATTTGAAGATTCTGATCCTGGATTTAAGAGTGAATTTGTGAAAGAAAAAATGAAAGAACAATGTATGGATGAAACGAGTACAAAGAATGTAATTGATTATATGTATCTTGTTCCAAATGGATTTCAACATAAATCAACCGTCATTGAAGGATTAACACTTACAAGTTTAAATCTTGGTATCGTTAAAACAGAATCAGATAAAGTGATTTGTAATTCTTCAGTAAGAAGTGCATTAGAAGAAGCCTTAGATGATTATATTGATCATCTTGTAGTACTTGCCCAATATACTGGTGGTTCTGTTACAACATTTGCACGATATCCAGGATGGAAATATGATGAACACTCCAAAATCAGAAAAACATTTAAAGAAGTACTTGCGAAATTGTATGATGGAAAAGAACTTTTAGAAAGAGCTGGGCATGGTGGACTAGAATGTGCAATCTTTACACAAATTGATGGTGGAATGGATATTATCACTTGTGGTCCTATTTCTGAAGGTTGTCATACACCAGATGAATTCTTAGATTTAGCTAGTTTTGATAGAACATATCAATTATTAACAACAATTATTGCGAGTGTAGATAGGAAGGCGTAGAAATGAAAAAAGGTTTAGTCGTAATTTTAAGTGGTGCTTGTTCTGTAGGAAAGCATGATTTAACAGATCGTTTATTAAATGATAAAGATCTTGATTTGATGTATTCTGTTTCTTTAACAACAAGACCAAAGAAAGAAAAAGAAGTGGATGGAAAAGATTATTATTTCGTTGATTTTGAAAGTTTCGCAGAAGCTGTTAAAAAACATCAATTATTGGAATATACAGAATTCAATGGTTGGTATTATGGAACACCTAAAAATCAAGTTGAATTTTTGAGGGACTCTGGAAAGAATGTTTTGATTACTGTAGAAGCACAAGGTGTTGGTCCAATTAAGTTGGAATTACCAGATGCATTGGCTATTTTTATTACACCTAGCTCTATTGAAGAATTAGAAACAAATATTCATGCGATCTATCAAGATGAAGATGCAAGTGCACAGCGTCGTATCAATAAGGCAAAGATGGACATGGAACTCGCTCCATTATTTACAAATGTTGTAAAGAGCGATGATGCAGATGGAACATATGAAGATGTAAAGCATATGATTTTAGAAGCATTAAAAGGTGAATGAGTATGTATTCTAATGAAACATTGAATCGTTATGCGGATGTTCTTTTAGAAAAAGGTGTAAATCTCCAACAAGGCCAATATTTGTTACTACAATGTTGTCCGGATACACTGCGATTAGCTGAAATCATCAGTGAAAAAGCACTTCAAAAAGGTGCGAAGGATGTTCATATATCAATTAATGATCCTAATATTGATTATTTGCGCGCAAAGTATTTAGATAAAGAACAATGTAGAGTTGTTATGGATTGGCAAAAAGAAGAACTAGATTCTTATCTTAGAGAAGATTGTGTGCGATTGGGTCTTATGGGAACTTATCCAACACTATATGAAGATGTAGATGACGAAAATGCGATGGCAATCGCACAAGCGAAAAATGAAGTGCGAAATGTAGTTCGCAAATATATTCATGATGGTTCCTTACAATGGACGGGAACTGCTTATCCAACAAAACAATGGGCAATACAAGTATATCCAGAAATGAATGAAGAAGATGCACTTGTGCAATTAGAAAAAGATATTGCGCATATGATGCGTTTGGATGCAGAAGATCCATTACAAGCTTGGGATGATCATTGTTCTAAATTAAGAAGTGTTGGTGATAAATTAAATGCTTATCAATTTGAAAAACTACATTTAACAAGTGAATTAGGAACAGATCTAATGGTAGGACTTGTGGAAAATCATATTTGGTGTTCTGCCGCAGATATGGGTGAAGTAAATGTAAGAGCGAAATACATTGCGAATATGCCTACAGAAGAAATCTTTACAGATCCTCATTGTGATCAAGTAAATGGAATTGCATATGCTTCAAAACCATTAGTTATCAATGGAAAACTTGTTAAAGATTTTTGGATTAAATTTGAAGATGGTCTAGCAGTTGATTGTGGTGCTAGTCAAAATGTTGAGTTTTTAAAGGATGCTCTATTTCATGATGAAAGAACTAGAAGATTAGGAGAAGTAGCGCTTGTTTCAAAACAATCTCCAATCAATCAGATGCATCGTTTATTCTACAATGGTTTGATTGATGAAAATGCGGCAAGTCATTTGGCTTTTGGTTCTAGTTTTCCAACAAATATTCAAGATGGTATTACGATGAGTGAAGAAGAACTTATCAAACATGGTGTTAATGTTGCCTCAAGTCATCATGATTTTATGGTTGGTACAGAACAGTATCATGTAGAAGGTATCACAAAAGATGGAAAAGTTGTTGTGATTATGGATGAAGGAAACTTTGTGCTATGAACATTTCAAAAGAAGATTTTTTAACAGATATTCCCGGTGTTGATGATTTATCACATAAATTAGTTTCTTATCGGAAACAATGTGAAATCATAGATCAATGGTTAGTAAAGAGGTTAGATTCTATCTTGCCGATGGTCATGAAAAGAGCAGAAATTGATACATGGGTCATTTGTAACAACGAACATAATGAAGATCCTGTATTTCGTACATTAACGCCAACATTAATGATGAGTGCTAGAAGATTGACGATTCTAGTCATGCATTTAAATGAAGAAGGTGTTGTAGAAAGATATTCTTTTACGCATCCTGTTCCTGGTATTGTACATTTATATACACCTTGTTGGTTGAACCCAAAAGATGCAGTTTGGGGAAATGATAAGTATTTCCTGGAAAATAAAAAAGGTGTAAAAGTATCAGAACAACCTGAAACACAATGGGAATGTTTTGGGAGAGTGATTCATGAATTGAAACCAAAGAAGATAGGACTAGATTATTCGGAATATGATGCTTATGCGGATGGATTATCACATAGCTTATATTTAAAAGTAATGGATTCTTTATATCCAGAAGATAAAGATAAAGTCGTATCTGCGGAGCCGTTATGTGTTGGGTGGTTAGAAACAAGATTAGATGAAGAATTGGATGCATATAATGGTATTGTACAAATTGCTCATGCGTTAATTAAAGAAGCATATTCTTCTAGAGTGATTCATCCAGGCATTACAACTAATGATGATGTACGTTTTTGGATGATGGAAAAAGCGAAAAGTTTAGGATTGGAACCATGGTTTGATTTTGAAACTTCAATCATTCGAAAAGATGAAGATGTTGAAGGCGAAACAATCATTAAACCTGGAGATGTATTACATTGTGATATTGGATTTCGTTATTTAGGATTATGCACAGATACACAAGAAATGGCTTATATTCTTAAGAATGATGAAATTGATACACCAGAAGAATTGAAATAAGCAATGCATACAGTTAACCAATTACAAGATATCACATTAAATTTATTCGAGGTTGGAAAAACTGGAAATGAAGTTCTAAAACAAGCTAGAGAAGCAGCAATCAAACAAGGTGTTGAACCTTGCATCTATTCTCATCCATTAGGCTTTGATGGTCACGCAGCTGGACCGACAATTGGTTTATGGGATCATCAAGATGGTGTAGAACATGAAGGGGATTACATCATTCATGATCATACTTGTTATTCATTAGAACTAAACGCAACCGTAGAATTTTTTGGAAAAAAGCAGATATTTAGTATGGAATCTGATATTATGATTCGAGATAAGAAAAAATATTTCTTAGCTGGAAGACAAACAAATTTTCACTTAGTGAAATAGGAGGAAAACAATGAAAGAAATCGTAACAAAGAATGCACCAGCAGCGATTGGACCTTACGCACAAGGTTATGTCACAAAAGACTTCGTATTTACTTCAGGGCAATTAGGCGTTGATCCTACAACAGGAGAAGCACCTGATGGAATTGCAGCGCAAGCTGAATGGTCTTGTAAAAATGTCAGTGCTATTTTAGAGGAAGTTGGAAGTGATGCTACAAAGGTTATTAAAACAACATGCTTCTTAGCTGATATGAATGATTTTGCGGCATTCAATGAAGTATATGCGAAATACTTTACTGGTAAACCTGCAAGAAGTTGCGTTGCGGTAAAAACATTACCAAAAGGCTTACTTTGTGAAATTGAAGCAGTTGCGGAATTATAAGAGTTAAGAGTTACACTTTGATGAAGGTGTAACTTGTTTTTGTTTTCACAACCTTTAAACTAAAAGTATACAAAGGAGTGTTTAAATAAATGGCAAACAAAATTTCATTAAATCCTACATCTTATCATGGTGCAGGTGCAATCAACGAGATTGCCTCAGAAATCAAAGGACATGGCTTCAAGAAGGCTTTTGTAGCGAGTGATCCAGATCTAGTTAAGTTCGGTGTTACAGGAAAGGTTACAGATATTTTAGACAAAGAAAATATCCCTTGGGAACTTTATAGTAATATCAAACCAAACCCAACAATTGAAAATGTAAAGACTGGTGTAGAAGCATTCAAAAATAGTGGTGCTGATGTCATCGTTGCGATTGGTGGAGGAAGTAGTATGGATACTTCTAAAGCAATTGGTATTATCATCACAAACCCAGAATTTGAAGATGTACGTTCATTAGAAGGTGTCGCACCAACAAAGAACCCATGTGTTCCTATCATCGCAGTTCCTACAACTGCAGGTACAGCTGCTGAAGTAACAATCAACTATGTTATTACAGATGTTGAAAAGAAGAGAAAGTTCGTATGTGTTGATACACATGATATGCCTATTGTAGCAGTTGTTGATCCAGAAATGATGTCTTCTATGCCAAAGGGTTTAACAGCCGCTACTGGTATGGACGCATTAACACACGCTATTGAAGGTTATACAACAAAAGCTGCTTGGGAAATGACAGATATGTTCCACTTAGAAGCAATTAAACTCATTTCTAAGCATCTAAGAAGTGCAGTCGCAAATGAAAAAGAAGGTAGAGAAGGTATGGCTCTAGGCCAATACATCGCAGGTATGGGCTTCTCTAACGTAGGACTTGGTATTGACCACGCAATGGCACATACATTAAGTGCTTACTATGACACACCTCATGGAGTTGCTTGTGCTTCATTACTTCCAATCTCAATGGAATTCAACAGAGACTATACAGGTGAAAAGTATAGAGAAATCGCTCGTGCTATGGGCGTTGAAGGCGTTGACTCTATGAGTCAAGAAGAATATAGAGATGCCGCAATCGAAGCAGTTAAGAAACTTTCTAGTGATGTAGGTATTAATCCTAAGAATGAAAGAATCAAGGAAGAAGATCTTGAACAATTATCTATTGATGCATTGAATGATGCATGCTATCCAGGAAATCCTAGAGAAGCAACAAAAGAACAAGTTCTTGAAATGTTCCGCCAATTAATGTAATTCTTGAATTAACAAAGGTGAAGAAGTAGGCGAAAATGTCTACTTCTTTTTCTTCGAACGGGGATTTGCGTATTATTTACACAAAAACGAATGGGGATTTGCGCTATACTCTAGGGAAGAAAAGGAAAATTAGGCATGAATAAACCGGCTTTTAAAAGAAAAATCTATCATCAAATATATGAATGTAAAGAGAATAAAAGTAATCAATATGCTTTACTAATAAAAGGTGCTCGAAGAGTTGGAAAATCAACGATTGTAGAAGAATTCGCAAAAAAAGAATTTAAGTCATACATTCTAATTGATTTTGCTCATACTAGTAAAGAAATAATTGATTTGTTTAATGACACTTATCATTTAGATTTTTTCTTTTTACAGTTGCAACAATTGACAGGAATCAGATTATATGAAAAAGAATCTGTCATTATTTTTGATGAAGTTCAATTATTACCAAAAGCTCGACAAGCAATTAAATATCTTGTGGCAGATGGAAGATATAAATATATCGAGACAGGGTCGCTTTTATCCATTAAAAAGAATACAAAAGATATATTAATTCCAAGTGAAGAATATAAAATTTCAATGTATCCTATGGATTTCGAAGAATTTTTATGGGCAATTGGTGATGATGTATCTGCAGAAACAATTCAACTCTTATTAAAAAGTAAAAAACCAGCAGGAAATGCCATGCATAGAAACCTGATGAGAATCTTCAGACTATATATGCTTATTGGAGGTATGCCTTAGGCGGTTGTTTCATATTTAGAAGCGAATAATTTACAAGTGGTAGATGAAGTGAAAAGAGAAATCGTTGATCTATACGAAGAAGATTTTACAAAAATAGATGGAACAGGATTAGCAGGAGATATTTATGATAGTATACCTGCTAGCCTTAGTGGTAATGCTTCAAGATATATTTTAAAGAATGCTAGAGAAGGGACGAGAACAAATCGGATAAAAGAATTACTACCTAATATGTTAAGTTCTTATACTGTTAATATTGCTTATCATGCAAATAATCCAGGTGTAGGGATGCCATTAGAAAAGAATATAGATCGTTATAAGTTATTTGCCTCTGATGTTGGGCTATTTATAACATTGGCTTTTAAAGATAAGCAGTACACAGAAAATGTTATATACAACAAGTTGTTGTCAGATAAACTGGATGTAAATCTTGGGTATGTATATGAAAATGTAGTAGCACAAATATTAACAACAAAGGGTTATCATTTGATTTATTACACAATGAATAGTGAAACATCAAACCATTTATATGAAATTGATTTTTTAATTTCTAATGGAAATAAGATATGCCCGATTGAAGTGAAATCTGGAAATTACAGAGAACATAAATCCTTAAATTTGTTTTGTGAGAAATTTAGTAGTCGTATAAAAGATAAATATGTTGTTCATACGAAAGATTTTAAATGGGAGGATGGTATTTATTATATTCCTGTTTATGCACTTCCTTTTTTATAAAATGAAAATGTTTTCATAAACAAAATGTAAAAACAAGTCAAAAACAATTGACAATCTTTTTCATGACGTTATATGATGTTTCTACAAGCGATGAAAAGAAGAGTAAATAGATTACGAATGTAAGAGAGCTTCTTGTTTGGTGAAAAAGAAGTCATAACGAATCTATTGAAACACATCTTGGAGCTGAAATTCTGAATGCAGTAGGAGTTTACGTCACACACGTTACGTGTAAAAGTGCTGATGTACTTTATGAGGTTGTTATCGTGAGGTAACAATAAAGTCAGGTGGAACCACGTTACAGACGTCCCGATATTGGGATGTCTTTTTGTTTAGGAGAGATTTATGTTAGAAATTAGAATACCACAAGGAATGAGAGATTTAATTGAAGAAGAATGTACAAAGAAAAGAGTTGCTCAAGAAACGATTGAAAAAGTATTTCAATCGTTTGGGTATCATCAAATCATGACACCAATGATTGAATACTTTGATACATATCAACAATCTTTTTCAAATGCTGATGCGACAGAGATGTATAAGTTCTTTGATCATGATGGAGATATTCTAGCTCTAAGAGAAGATATGACGGTTCCTATTTGTAGAGTTTGTGCTTCCAAATATGTGAATTCAAAACCTCCATTTCGCTTCTTTTATACATCAGATGTTTTTAAAGTAAGACATGTATTTGCGGGGAAAAGAGGAGAAGTAACAGATTGTGGAATTGAATGTATTGGACTAGATGAAAATAGTGATATTGAAATTCTTTATACAGCGATTTCTGTTATGAATGCGTTGCAGTTTAAAAAATATACATTGGAAATTGGAAATGCGAGATTTTTCCAAACAGCTACACTTCATTTGGAAGAAGAGGAAAAGAAACAACTTGCGAAACTCATTGATCAAAAATCAATTGTTGATTTAAACCAATATGTTCAACAATTGGATTTATCTGATAAAGAAAAAGATTTCTTTTTAAAACTTCCATTCTTAACAGGAACAAATGTTTTTGAACAAGCTTACAATCTTTGTTTTACAGAAGATATGAAAAAAGAAGTTCAACATTTAGAAAATTTATATGACAAATTAAAACAATTAGATGTACATCAAAATATTTCATTTGATTTAGGGAAAATACCACATCTAGATTATTACACAGGAATTATCTTTGAAGGATACATTCAAGAAAGTGGAACATCGATCCTATCTGGTGGAAGATATGACAATCTCATGGAAAAGTTTGGTAGAAATTTACCAGCGTGTGGATTTTCAATTAAATTGGATTATATTTTAGATGCGATAGAAAGTGACTCAAAAAAGAATATTAAATTTTATTATCCAAAAGGAAATGAATTAGAAGCAATTTTAAAGACAAAAGAGTTACGAAAAGAAAACAATGTAGAAATGATTCCTTGGGATAAAGATACATGGGAGGTTGAAAGATGAGTATTTCGATTGCCTTAACAAAAGGAAGACTAGAAAAAAAAGCAATAGAAATGTTGGAAACAAGCGGGTATGGTGTTGATGAAGTGAAGAATAAAGGCCGTGCACTTGTATTCCAAGATACAAAGAAAGATGTGCAATATTTCTTAGCCAAACCTAATGATGTCATTACCTATGTAGAACATGGAATCGCAGATATTGGAATTGTTGGAAAAGATACGTTATTAGAAAAGCCTTCCGATACATATGAATTATTAGATTTACAAACAGGCAAATGTAAATTTATTGTTGCCTCATTAAAAGGAAACAATCCTTTAAAAAAAGTAGGACATATTAAAATTGGTACAAAGTATCCAACTGTTGCGTCTAAATATTTTCATGATCGAAATATGGAAGTAGAAATCATTAAAATTGATGGTTCAGTTGAACTAGGACCAGTACTTGGTTTATGCGATGGTATTGTGGATATCATGGAAACAGGAACGACATTAAAAGAAAATGGTTTGGTTGTTTATGATACGGTTTGTGATATTAGTGCACGTGTAATTGTAAATAAAGTGAGTTTTAAGTTGAAGAATGAAGAAGTATTACAAGTCATAGAAGATTTGAAAAGAGGAATTCAAAATGTTGAGTGAAATTGATAAAAGAAATCAAAAAGAATTGAGAAAATATTTAGATGATAGAAGTCAAGAAATTGATACAGACATTTTAATGAAAGTTACAAAAATCATTCAAGATGTAAGAAATAATGGTGATTCAGCCTGCAAAGAATATACAAAACAATTTGATGGAATTTCTTTAGATTCATTTTTAGTTACAGAAGATGAAATGAATGAGGCAATCTCTAAAGTAGATGCATCTTTTAAAGATGCTTTAAGTAAGGCAAAAGACAATATTGTTTCTTTCCATAAAGCACAAATTCAACAATCTTATATTCAAACAAAAGAATATGGTATCTATCTAGGACAAAGAGTGATGCCTTTAGAAGCAGTTGGAATCTATGTGCCTGGAGGAAGAGCACAATATCCTTCATCTGTATTGATGAACGCAATTCCAGCACATGTTGCGGGTGTAAAAAAGATTGTCATGGTAACACCACCAAACAAAGAAGGAACAATCAATCCAAACATTGCCTATGCAGCGAAAATTGCTGGAGTAGATGAAATCTATAAGGTTGGTGGCGCACAAGCAATTGCGGCACTTGCCTATGGAACAGAAAGTATTCCTTGTGTTGATAAAATTGTAGGACCTGGAAATATCTTTGTGGCAGCTGCTAAAAAATTAGTTTATGGAAAAGTAGCGATTGATATGATTGCGGGACCTTCAGAAATATTAGTGATTGCGGATAAAGAGGCAAAAGCAAAGTATGTAGCGGCTGATTTACTATCTCAAGCTGAACATGATCCTATGGCTTCAGCAATCTTATTAACAGATTCCTCTACTTTATTAGAGAAAGTTAATTTAGAACTTCGTAAACAAACGGATGTATTACCAAAGAAAGAAATCGTAGAAAACTCTTTAAAGAACTATGGAAAATCAATTCTTTGCGATTCGATAGAAGAATGTATTGATTTCGCAAATGCGATAGCACCAGAACATTTAGAACTCTGTGTGAAAGATCCAATGAAATATTTAGACGCAGTAAAGAATGCGGGTAGTGTATTTTTAGGCTATTACACATGTGAATCGATTGGTGATTATTTTGGTGGAACAAACCATGTTTTACCTACAAGTGGTACTGCGCGTTTCTCTAGTGCGTTAGGCGTAGATGCATTTATTAAGAAAACTTCTTTTTTACACTATACAAAAGAAGCATTGGATGCATATGGGAAATATATTGAACTCATGGCAGAAGAAGAACAGTTACAAGCACACGCAAATGCTGTGAAAGTGAGAATTGAAGATGGAAAAGAAGATTGAAACATATACAACACATATTCAAAAAGGAATATTGTTAAACGCAAATGAAAGTTCTTTGAATTTGAATTTTAAGATAATAGAAGAAATCAAAGATTCATTAGATACAATTGATTTCAATCGTTATCCAGATAATGAACAAACAGAGTTATTAGATGCATATGGAAACGTGATTGGATTAGACAAAGATTATTTATTGGCGGGAAATGGTTCTGATCAGATGTTAGGATTGGTGATTGGTACATTTCTATCAAAAGGAAAGTATTTATATACATTTGATCCAGATTTCTCTATGTATGATTATTATGCAAGTTGTTATGA
>CAVFDO010000045.1:0-16805 GCA_963621095.1 bacterium | reverse complement strand
TTCAAAGTCAATTGTATGCCGCATATAATTGAATCACCTTAAGGAAAGATAAGTATATACTTCGATTAAAATAAGGAGGTTGTTAAAATGTGCAGATTTGAAAAAGCAATTAAAGATGTACGTGTTTGTGCTCAAGGATGTTCCATTAAATCACAACGCAATTAATTTTAGGGTGACTTGCAATGTCACCTTTTCTTTTAAATATTAGGAGGACCAAAATGCAATTTAAAGATAACGTTTTTATTATCCCACACGAAGAAGGTTATTTGTTATATACCCCTTATACGGATGCTATTAAGTATTTAGAAACTTTCGAAATAAATGATGAGCTTAGAGAAGAACTTATCACTGAAGGTGTATTACTTCCAAAGGATGTTAATGGCCCTGCCATTGCTCGTTATATCATCAATAAAATCAAACAAGCAAACGAAACTGTCCTACAGATAACCGATGCATTTTCATATAAATGTAATTTAAAGTGCGTCTATTGTATGCAACAAAACATTCATGAAGTAGATAAAAGAATGGATCCTCATGAAAGAGTTGCTGAATGGAAACATCTTATGGAACTTCATGATGTTGATAAGTTGAATGTATGTCTTTTTGGTGGTGAACCTTTTTTTAATATCTCTTATATTGAACAGATATTAAAAATAGCCGATAAAGAAATAGGAGATATCGGATATAGTGTTGTAACAAATGGAACATTAATTGATCAAAAAATTTTAGATCTCATTAACACTTACAATATCAATCGCATCCAAATCACAATTGATGGTCCTGAAGCAACTCACAATTCAAGACGTATTTCTAATGACCTTAATTCTTTCCAAGCAAGCATTTCTAACATTCATGAAATTTTAGAACAAACACAAGCTACTATTATCATTAATTCTGTTATTGATACAGCTAATTATGACAATATTGATGAAAGTACTGATTTATTAATCAATGAATTTAAAGATTATATTCTTTGTGAAAAACCTCGTATTATTTTTAACTATGGCATGGAGTGTCATCCTTTTGGAAAATCCTCCTATACAAAAGAACATATTCCTGAGCTAAAACAATACTATCGCAATTATTTAGAATTGCTTGAAAAAGAAATCAGAAAAGGTATTTCCACTACTGAAATCATACCTTCACCAATTTGTATTGCGAAGGAACCTAATGACATATTAATCGCACCTAATGGTGATATTTATAAATGCATTTCAGCTTTAGGAGTATCTGAATTTAAGATTTGTGATTATAATGATATTCAACACAATAAAATGATATATATTGAAAAACTTGTTTCTTTTTCAAACAAAACATTTGAATCTTGTGTCAATTGTAAATATTTAGCTTTATGCAATGGTGGTTGTTTTTACGATGCTAGTGTAGAGAATATTCCTCAAGCTTGTCGTAAAGAAATCATGGAAGTACAAATGCCATATTTAATTCGTCTGCGTTATATTACTGAAGAAATAGAAAGTGGGGTATTTAGGATTTATGACAACAATAATACAAACAGATAATATTACTAAATCTTTTGGAGATAAAGTTGTATCAGATCATATCACAATGTCATTTGAGAGTGGATATATTCATTTATTGAATGGTAAGAATGGTTGTGGTAAAAGTACATATTTAAAGATGTTATATGGTTTGATGCTTCCTGATTCTGGTACTGTTTTATATAAGGGTAAAGACATCGAAAAGTTTAGAAATGAATATCTCAATCATATTGGTATCGTTACTGCAGATGATCGTTCTTTATATCATAAGTTAACTGCGTATGAGAATCTTTATTATATTGGTAGAATCTTTCATATCTCTAAAAATGAATTAGATAAAAGAATTAATACATTATTAGATCAATTAGGAATTAAAAATGATAAAACTCTTGTAGAAGATTTTTCTACTGGTATGAAAAAGAAAGTTATGGTTGCTCGTGCATTTTTAACTGATCCAGAAATTATTTATGCGGATGAAATCATGAATGGATTAGATAAAGAAACTTGTACGATTGTTGAACAGATGTTCCAAGATTATGTTAAAAAAGGAAAAACAATCTTCTTAGTTTCTCATACAGGTATCACAAATAATGATCATGTTCGTAACTATTTAGTTGAAGGAGGTCATATTCAATATGTGGAATCATTTGATGAGATTATTGAAGACTGATTCAAGATATAAATGGTTATTGATTAATATGGTATTTGGAACTTTCTTTATGATTGCTCCATATATTTATATGGTGAGTGCAGAACAACAAGTGCTTACATTAAAAGGCATGTTATGTTGGTATGGTTTGAATCAATCTTTCTTTTCAATTGGTGCTTTTGTTACAGAAGAAAGATTAGATGGAACATTTACAAATCTGTTTTTATTTCCAATTCAGTTTCAAGAATACTTTCTTGCGAAAGCATTACAAATGACCATTGAAACATATATCATATCTTTACTACAAATATTCTTCTTTTCTCTAGTTGGAATTCATATCCCGGATCTACCTAGATTCTTATTTATTTTATTTGTGAATGAAATCGTTGTTGCGAATATGGGAATCTTATTTCTTTGTTTATCTATGCATCTAAAGAAATTAGGATCTATCAATTCATTGGTTCAACAAGTCATTGGTTTCTTTTCTGGATATTCTTATGATATTAAGAAATATCCAAGAATCATTCAATTTGTATCCTATGTGATTCCTTTGACGTACACGATTGCGTTTGCGAGAAGTGATATCTTTTCAATGAATCTATGTTGGTTATTATTGCCTTTAGGCATTTCATTCCTATTTGCGTTGATTGGTTATTCTAGAGTGAATCATGATATTCAGATTCTTAGAAAGAATGGAGATACAGACCAATGGTAAAAGCGATTACGTTATTAACAATGGAATTGAAAGAAAAATTCCGTTATAAGATTGAATTATTTTCCGCAAGTACGGATGCGATATTATTAGTATTTCCAGCAATTGCGATATTGTTATTTGGTGATTTTCAAGTTTCAGGTATTACTAGTAAAACAGAATATATACAATACATGTTATTTTCTTTGATACTTTGGCAATTCATTGAAAATATGTGGTCTGCGGTATTTGAAATCCGAAGAAAGCTAAGAGAAGGTAATTTTGAATATATGATGTGTATGCCATTAAAAGGAATTCATTATATATTTGGTTGGGCTGTTAGTGGAATTATATCAGTGGTATTAGAAATGATACCTTTGATTGTTCTATTCATTATCTTTTCATTTAATACAATGTCATTATATTCTTTGTTAAATATTTTATTGATTGTTCTAGTCATGGCATTTGGAACGTATGGGTTTGCGGAAATGTTGATGGGGCTTGCGATATATTTTAGAGAAGCAAATCAAATCGTATCTTTGGTCGCAAATATTGCACCATTCTTAGCTGGTTTATATTTTCCAGTCATTCAATTGCCTATTGTATTTAGAAGTATGGCAATGGTATTTCCATTTACTTGGGGGTTAGACTTAGTCAGAAATGTTTTATTTGGTAGTTCTATGTTGTTACCAATGAATGCAGAATGGATTGTGTTTATCATCGTTAATATTCTATATGCATTATTTGGATCAAAAGTTTATGATCATATGATTCGTATGGCAAGAAAAAATGGTCTTTCAAAGTTTTAAAAAAACGTTGCATATTTCATGTAACGTTTTTTTGTACTTTATTTTTTGAAATGACGTGATGAAAGATTGTTCACAGGATCACCCTCATTCAGCCAAATATGTCAGAACGCTTTGGGATTGGATCATTCAATTTATCATCAGTGATACTTGTATCACTGATTTTCGAGATGAACTTATCTAGCTTATCTAGAATCTTTTTAATGATTTTCATAATCATTCAATGATTTCAAAATCATGTGGATAATGATTCAATACTTCATGTCCATCTTTTGTGACAAGAATTAAATCTTCAATTCTACATCCCATTGTCTTTTTATTATAGATACCAGGTTCAATAGAAAAGATATTACCTACTTGTGTTAAATCTGTAAATGCTTGGGATACATCACCATATTCATGGTCTTCAATACCAATGAAATGTCCTAAACGATGCGTAAAGTCAGGACCATAACCACCTTCTGTAATAACATCTCTCGCTTTAGAATCAATATCACATAGTCTTACGCCTGGTTTTACATATGCTTCAGCGTCTTCATTTGCCTTACGCACTAAATCATAAACTCTCTTTTGTTCTTCATTTGGTGTTCCTTTATAGAAAAAAGTACGTGTCATATCAGAACAATATTCATGATATTTACAACCAACATCAAATAATACAACTTCCCCTTCATGAAGAATTGTTTCATCTGGCATATGATGTGGATCTGCAGCATTTACTCCAAAAGCTACGATTGGTGTAAAGGAATAATCTTCAGCGCCAAAACTCTTATAAATATCTAACATCTTAGAAGCAACTTCAACTTCACTCATGCCTGCTTTTGGTAGTTTCTTAAATTCAGCCATCGCTAAATCATTGATATGACTACTTTCTCTCATGAGTTCAGTTTCGACTTCATCTTTAATTGCACGTGTGTGGTCTACTGCTACAGAGCCATTCACAAAAGAAGAAGCCACATTCCCTTCCATTAATGGTAATAAAAACTTCGCAGGCAATATTTTATCAACACCTAATGCAGAAGAAGAATCTACATCATCTTTCAACAATTCCGCAATTGAATCTGTATCTTTGATCATTTTCTTTGTGACACTAAGATCCTCATCAAAACGGAATAATTCATTTAAATATAAAATTGGTTTTTGATTTTTTCGAATGAGTAATCCTAAAAATCTTTCTCCAGCGTGAATCCATCTACCAGTTAAATAATAGATTGCGAATGGATCAGATATTAGCATCTGATTTGTATCAAGTTTTTCTAATACGTCGTTCATTCTTTTTTCATTTAACATGTTAATCACCTCTAACTAATACAACTATTATAATCACTTCTTCCAAAAAGAAAATGAAAAGACTATTAATTCAACAGTCTTTTCAAAATGGGAGAAAAATTTATGAAAATTGAATATCAGATATCTCTATCTGATGCTAGTATATTAAACAAATTTTGTGTTATCTATATGTTTAAGATGTGAAATCTAAATGAAAAAGAGAAGCATATGCTTCTCCATTCTTTCATGATTATTCAGCTGTTACGATGATACCAGGACCCATTGTTGTGGATACTGTAATCTTCTTGATATAAGCACCCTTAACTGAGTTTGGCTTAACCTTATTGATTTGATCAAATAAAGCCTTGTAGTTTTCAGCTAAGGCTTCTTCTGTGAATGAGCACTTACCAATCATAACGTTAACGTTACCATCTTTATCAACACGGTATTCAACTTTACCCTTCTTGATTTCATCGATAGCTTGAGCTACGTTCATAGTAACTGTACCTGTCTTAGGGTTTGGCATTAATCCCTTAGGACCTAATACTCTACCTAATTTACCAAGTTGGCCCATCATGTCTGGTGTAGCTACGATAATATCGAAGTCAAACCAACCGCCTTGGATCTTTTCAAGCATATCTGCACCGCCAACATAGTCAGCACCTGCATTCTTTGCTTCTTCTTCCTTAGCACCTTGTGTAATAACAAGAACCTTTTGGCTCTTACCTGTACCGTTTGGTAATACCATAGCACCACGGATGTTTTGATCTGCTTGTCTTGGATCAACGTTTAAGAAGAATGAAACTTCAACAGAAGAATCAAACTTTGTAGAAGAAATCTTCTTAGCTAAAGCGATTGCTTCTTTGTAATCATATGTTTTGCTGCGATCTACTTGTGAAAGAGCAGCTGCGTACTTCTTACCTGCCATGCTTATTCACCCTCCACTTCGATGCCCATGTTACGAGCTGTACCAGCAATAATCTTCATTGCTGCTTCTACATCATTTGCGTTTAAGTCTGGCATCTTGTACTCAGCGATTTCTTGTAGTTGAGCCTTTGTTACTTTACCAGCCTTAACTGTGTTAGGTGTTCCAGAACCCTTTTGGATTCCTGCAGCCTTCTTTAATAGAACTGCTGCTGGAGTTGTCTTTAATACGAAATCAAAAGACTTGTCTTCATAAGCTGTGATGATAACTGGAACGATGTCACCATGTCTGTCCTTAGTCTGATCATTGAATGCTGTACAGAACTGAGGCATGTTAATACCTGCTGCAGCTAAAGCTGGACCTGGTTTAGCGCCACCAGCTGGGAACTGAAGCTTAGAAATTTTTGTAATTTTCTTTGCCATGTGGTTTTCCTCCTTTTTAGAAAATCCGCATGCAGTGGTAAACGGAAGTTTTCTTCTCCCTCCCACGCATACATAAAAGATGCACTTTCGTGCCCAAATATATTACTTCTTATCTAGTACACTGTCAATAAAAAAGATTTGCTTTCGCAAATCTTATGCATCAACTTTTTCTAGATCGTTATATCCGATATCTGTTGCAGGTGTTTCTCTACCGAACAAGTTGATCAATACATCAGCTGTTTGTGTTTGATCATTCATAGTAGAAATTGTTCCTTCCATGTTTTGGAAAGGACCTGTTAAGATCTTAACAGTATCACCAATCCTAAAGTCAACAACGACTTTCTTATCAGATTGTCCCATTCTTCTTAGAATAGATTCCATTTCATCTGGAGAAACAGGGAAAGGTTTTGCACCACCACCTGATGAACCAATAAATCCAGTTACGCCTGGTGTATTTCTTACAACATACCAAGCTTCATCTGTCATCTTCATTTCAACAAATACGTAACCAGGGAATAGATTATGCATCTTTTCGATTTTTTTATTTCCTCTGATTTCGATTTCAGGTTCTTCAGCGACTACAATTCTAAACAAACAATCTTGAATACCCATTGTTTCAACACGTTTTTCAAGATTTTCTTTTACTCTGTTTTCATGTCCAGAATATGTATTAACAACATACCAACGTTTGTTGTTTTCATCATCTAATAAACTCATATCCATTTCTGACATATATTACGCTCCAATTCCAATTAACTTTAATAAGAATGTAATTCCAAATTCACAAAGCACAAAGAATAACGCAAAGAACGCTGTAAATAAGATAACTTCTCCAGAATTCTGGAAAATACCAGGATTGCTTTGTCCTTCGCTCTTCCAATGTGGCCATCTAACTCTCTTTGCTTCTTTACGAATTCCACTAATTGAAAACCAATGATCTTTCTTAACTTTTGGTTTCTTTTCTTTCACTTTTTTCTCTTTTACTTTTTTAGTTTCTTCTGCCATAGAAACCTCCTACTTTGTTTCTTTATGGAGTGTTACTTTTCCACAATGTGGGCAAAACTTCCTTAACTCCAATCGTTTGCCATTGTTCTTCTTTGATCTGTGTGTAGTGTAGTTTCTGCAAAGACACACTTCACAGGCCAAGATTGCCTTATCATCTTTTGCCATTACGAAAAACTCCTTCAAATGCTTTAATACTCTAACACAACAAACCATCCAAAGCAATCTATTTCATGCGTTTAAGCATGTATTTCTTAATGCTTTTTTAACTTTTCTCAATTTCCCCTCATATGTTTTCGTGGACATATTCAAATTGTAGCTTCCTTGAATATAGGTTTTCTCATCAAGCCACTCATTCATAACTTGTCTTTCCGCAACGCTAAATTCTTGAACTGTTTTTCCAACTTCTTCCATACATTCATGAAATATCAATTTATATTCCGGAACAGATAACGAATCCTTCGTTGGAATATTTTCAATATAGCTTCTTTCATACATCATTTCTGCATCAATAGACAACTCTTTTGATCTTTCTTTTCCTTTTAAATTTCTCATCGTGAAATTTGTCAATCTTCTATCAACGATTGTCTTCGCAAATGTTATAAAGGATGCAATTTTATCTTCACGATATGTATTGACTGCCTCATATAATCCTAAAACAGCTTCTTGGTAAAGATCTTCATAATACATTTTATAGGCACCACGATTCATTCCTACTTTTTCTTCTGTCCAATAATATAGTTGATCTTGCATTTCATCTCCAATTAAATCTAATGCATATACACTTCCACAATGATATAAATATAACAATTCATAAATATTATAATCTTTCATAACATTTCCTCCGATTTCATTTTTACATGTTATCAAGAGGATTTTGTCAGCTAACTTGTACCATTTTTCTAAATAAAAAGTAGATATTCTTTGTGGAAAACCTACTTTTATAAACATTCAATTGTGGAAAATCATAATGGATTTCTAGCGTTGAAAATGCCATACATCAATACCCCTGCAGATACAGATGCATTCAAAGATTCAATCTTACCAACCATTGGAATCTTTACAACATAATCACATTTTTCTTTAATTAATCTAGAAATACCTTTTCCTTCATTGCCAATGACTAGAACACAATCAAAATCATAATTCAATTGTCGATAATCTTGACCATTCATATCAGTTCCTACAACCCACCAGCCATTCTTTTGGAGTGTTTCAATGGCGCGTGATAAATTTGTAACAGCGGCACACTTTACAGTATCAATTGCACCTGCAGATACTTTCGCTACAGTTGGTGTTAATCCAACCGCATGTGTTTTCTTAAAGATGACCCCAGTCGCACCTACCGCATCAGCACTTCTTAGAATTGCACCTAAATTGTGTGGATCTTCTAATTCATCTAAAAGAATCAATAATCCATGTTTTCCATTTTTATTCTGCATCAATTCTTCTAGTGTATATGTTTGATAATCATTCACTAACGCACAAACACCTTGATGACGTTCTGTTCCTGTTATCTTAGATAGATTCTTTTTATCTGTTCTTTTGATTTTGACATGATTTCTTTGCGCAAAAGATTCCAGTTCTTTATCTTGTATAGACAAAATCAATTCTTTTACTTCTTTGTGTTCTAAAAACAATTGTCTTACAGGATTCTTTCCATATATATACATACGATCAGCCTTTCACTTTTATTACTTCATCAAATATCTCATGGATTCTATCTTGTTTACCTTCTAATTGTAAAGCACCTAAGATTGCTTCAAATCCAGTAGATATTCGATATGTTTGAACATCAGTACTTCTAGGTGTTGCGCCATCATTCGCATTTCTTCCTCTGTGGAAAACTTCTTCTTCCTCTTCTGTAAAGAATTTTTGTTCATGTAGAAGGGTATAGAAATTCGCTTGTGCCTTCGCACTGACATACGCAATACTATCTTTTTGAAGTTTCTTACCTTTTCCTTCTCCGCTTAAAATCAAATATTCTCTAACAAGAAGCGACCAAACCGCATCTCCCAAAAAGGCTAGTGTTCTTCCTGAACATGCATTTGTGTTCATCACAATAAACCCTTCTCACTTAATTGATTACGATATTTGTCTGCCGCATCCCAATCTTTTTGAGATTTCGCTAGATTCCATTGTTGAAAGATTGTTTTATCTTCTTCACTTAAAACAACTTTTTCCACAATAATTCCTAAGATATCTAACATCTTTACTACAGAATTTCTAAGTTTTCCTAAAACATCCCAATCTGGTTCTTTTGTACGTAAACCTTGATTGATCTTTTTCATTGTATCAAAGATAACAGTATATGCATTTGGTGTATTTAAATCATCATCTAATTGATTTAAGAATTCTCGATAACTTTCTTCATCATAGGAATCATTTAATGTAACATTTGATAATTGAGATTTAATATCAATTTGTTTGAGTGGATTCAAAACTTTATCTAATTCTTTACGTGCAGTTTCTACTGTTTCTTCAGAGAAATTCAATTCTTTTCTATAATGTACAGAACTCATTAACCATCTTGTAAGATTTGTTCCTAACTTTTCCACAATATCTTTCGCCCATAGAGTATTTCCTAAAGACTTACTCATCTTTTGGCCATCAATGTTTATCATCGCATTATGCACCCAGAAATTCGCTAATGAATTATGATGTGTGCATTCTTGTTGAGCTACTTCATTTTCATGATGAGGGAACTTTAAATCCATTCCACCGCCATGAATATCAATATACTCTCCTAGATTTTGATTGATCATAACAACACATTCTGTATGCCAGCCAGGTCTACCTTTTCCCCATGGAGAATCCCATTGAATTCCTTTATCCGTTTTTTTCCACAATGCAAAATCATATGGATTTTTCTTTCCATCGTTCACTTCAATTCTCGCACCAGCTTCTAATTGATCTAATTTTTGATGTGAGATTTCGCCATACTTTTCATCCGCATCTACAGAGAAATAAACATCGCCGTTCTCAGATACATACGCACTTCCGTTATCTACCAATTCCTTAACAAATGATATGATTCCATCCATTGTTTCTGTAACGCGTGGTGTAATATCAGGAACTTCTGTATTTAATAATCTTCGTACTTCTTGATACGCATCAATATATCTTTGCGCAATAACTGCTTCTGTAGTATTTTCTTCAATTGCCTTATTGATGATTTTATCATCTACATCTGTGAAGTTAGATACATAAGTAACACTATATCCTTCTGCTTCAAGTAATCTTTTTAATACATCAAAAACAACCATTGGTCTCGCATTCCCAATATGCGCATAGTTATATACAGTTGGCCCACATACATACATATCTACATGACCTTCTTTGATTGGTTTAAATTCTTCTACGTTTAATGTTTTACTGTTGTATAGTTTAATCATACTTGCCTCCAAAATAAAAACGTCTCAATAAAAAGACGTCTATAACGTGGTTCCACTTTTCTTGCTTCTCATATACTTTAACGCAGTTAACGTCCTTATCTACATTATCGACAAAGCCCTCAAGGATGCATTCAAGATTCATTCACATAAGCACTTCCACCAAATATGCTATTCTCTTCTATGCTTCAAAATCTCTACTATTTCCCTTCATCGGTTTCAATGAAACAAGTATAACACAAAAAAGCGATAGAATATCTACCGCTTAAAATAAATCATCTAATGAATCTTCATCAGCACTTGGAATATATTCAGAATAGATTGAATTTTGTACTTTTAGCCATCCCTTCATATCTGTCATCCAAATATATTCATCCGCATCAATAATTCCTTGATGAATCAATGCACATAACTCTTTATCAGAATAAGGACCATATTTTGATTTGTCTTTTTTCATGTAATACCAAACTTTCTCCATAATATCTCCTTATTGTTGTCCCTCTACAGGTGCACCAGAATCTGTAACTGTAATATTGACAACACTTGTTCCAGATAAGATACGTGTAGTACCATCATTAACTGTCCAACCTTGGCTAGCCGCAAAGTTTCCAGCTAATGCATCCAAATCTTTCCAAGTATAATTCAAACCAACTTTAGCCATAACAGTTGTATCACCCTTATATGTTTGATTTCCATCTACATAATACAAACTGATACGAATGGATTGTGTCGTATATTGTAAAGTAGTTGTGGCAACTTCACTTTCCGTATACGTTGTATCAGATGAACAAGCTTTAATTGTTACAGTATGATTTCCTTCTTGTTCCATTCCTGTATCTGTATAGGTATTACTTTCAACTTCAAATTCAGCACCACCATCTATAGATAATTTATAGGACGTCGCGTGTTCTACTGCAGTCCATTGAATCATCCATCCTTCATTTGTCGTTGTGGCAGTAATTCCACTTGGTGTACTCAATTGAACTGTCTTAGCTGTATATGTAAATGTATATGTCGCAGAGGATTCTTTCACTTCTTTGTTATCAGACTTGGCTGTAACAGTGACCGTATAAGATTCTCCATCTGTTAAAGATGAGGAAGTAATACTAATTGAATTAGAAGAAGTTTTTGTGGAAGTCTCTGGTGAAGTATTTACAGAAACTTCATAGTAAGAAGCATTTTCAACTGTATCCCATTTAATAACTACATTAGCTGTTGTTGCACTTACTTGAATATTCTTCACTTCATCTAATTGTTCTACTGTTTCAGAATCAGAATCATCGCTTGTTGTATCAACATACTGGCTATATGTATTATCACCAGCACCATGCATCTTTCCGTAAGAATCAATGCCAACTACAGTAGATCCATTCGCAGCAATATATTTGATATTCTTCCAAGAAGTCACTTTATTTACTACTTCTTCGTCAGAATAAGAAATATTTACTGTTCCATCTTTCTTTAGACCTACAACTAAGTTGTTTCCTACAGATGTAGATTGAATATCTGTCCAAGTACTAGTATCCATTGTAGTAGAAGATCCAATCGGATAAACCGTAACTGTTCCATCTTTCTTTGTTACAACGATACTATTATCAGATGTACTGATATGCCTTACATTCGAAAGATTCGCAACCGCATCGGTATTATTACCAGAAGCTTTTACAGCACCATCATTCGTTAGACCAATCGTAAATCCATTCCCTGCATACACAGAAGAAATATTACTCCATGAAGATACTTTACATGCGTCTTCATTACCAGCACACTCTACTTTTCCATCTTCAGTCACACCAACTGTATGATCTTTACCTGCAGCGATATGTTGAATGTTTTTCCAACTACTAACTTCTGAATTACCATCAGAACTAACTACTGTACCATTGCTTAATAAAGCGACTGCGTGATCATCAAAGGCAGAAACCTGTACAGCATTTGTAAAGGCTGTAGAAGGATTAAATGATCCATACTTTTTAATAGATCCTTGATTATCTACATATAAAGAATATGTATCTCCTACCGCAATACGGTTTTCACTTCCAACTTTCAAATTAGATCCCGCATTTGTCAACAAGAAAATAGCGATTGCGATTATGCAAATTAATGCCGCAACTATACTAATGATAATCATTGTTTGTTTCTTTTTCTTATCATTGTGTTGTGGTTTTTTCTTTTTCTTCATTGGTTTTGGTTCTTCATATTCCTCTTCATCTTCGTCCTCATCATAATTTCGTTGTTGAGATTCATTTACATTTGAAATAGAAGAAGTATTCATGACTCTAGTATGGCCAGCATCTCCATCACTATTTCCTAGTGTTGAAAATTGTTGTGTTGCTTGCATTGTTTGTCCTAAATCTTGTCCATAAACTTGTGTTGCGTTAATGTCTTGTCCATCATGAAAAGGAATATTCACACTTTGATCTAATTTAGGTTCTGGAATAACAATTGTTTTAGTGTTGTCTAACAAATCATCTAAAGAAACACCAAATATATCAGACATCTTTTTTAAATATTGAATAGAACAAATATTATTTCCATTCTCCCATTGCATATATTCTGTTACAGGAACACTCAATCTACTCGCAAGATCACCTTGAGATAGATTATTATATTTTCGTAACATTGATAATTTTTCAGGTAATTTATTCATATTTACCTCCACATATTCTATTTTAATGGCTTACTTATGCATTTTCAACAATCAAAAAGGAATCCCTTTACAGGATTCCCTATCTAATCTGTAGCTTTCCGCTTACTTATACTTAACTAATTTCGCAAATCATTGTGCACTCATGATTCTGATAGATTTTTCTTCTTTTTCTTTGTCTTCTTTTATCAGTTCATCAAATATAATATTTGTCATCTCAATCTGGATATTATTCAAATACTACTTTCTTCACTTATAATCTCGGCATTTATTCTTATCTTTTTATCGTTTAACAATATTTTTAGATAAGTTTTTTCGAATATTGAATCTATTAGTTGTTCTGTTTTGCTCAGCTTCAGATTATTCACTTTTTATGTGCGACTTATTTCAGTCGCTCTTAATAAATTCCTGGTCCTTTCATATTAACTATGACCTCCGTTAGAAGATTGGTTATCTCTTCTTTGTACTTATAATATAGCTTATTTTTTCTGTAAGAATAGTCTATTTTTTTTATTTTATTTTTTGTATAATTAATATGTTGAGAGTCATAAATGAAATGGCTCTTTTTTTGTTATATCAGTCACCAAAAAAGGATGCTAGAAACTAGCATCCTTTAAGAGTCAAATAAGCAATTACTTAACGTTTGCGAAGTACTTGATTGTACGAACCATTTGAGAAGTATAAGAGTTCTCATTGTCATACCAAGAAACTACTTCAACTTGTGTCTTGCCATCAGCTAATGGAGAAACCATTGTTTGTGTAGCATCGAACAATGAACCATATCTCATACCAACGATATCGCTAGATACGATTTGGTCTGTGTTGTAACCGAATGATTCAGTAGCAGCAGCCTTCATAGCAGCATTAACTTCTTCAACTGTTACAGCCTTGTCTACAACTGCGAATAATAATGTTGTAGATCCTGTAGGAGTAGGTACACGTTGAGCAGCACCGATTAACTTACCATTTAATTCAGGAATTACAAGACCGATAGCCTTAGCAGCACCTGTTGAGTTAGGAACGATGTTAACTGCACCAGCTCTAGATCTTCTTAGGTCACCCTTTCTCTGAGGACCATCAAGAATCATTTGGTCACCTGTGTATGCATGGATTGTGCACATGATACCAGATTCAATTGGAGCTAAATCGTTTAGAGCCTTAGCCATAGGAGCTAAGCAGTTTGTTGTACATGAAGCAGCAGAGATAATCTTGTCATCAGCTGTTAATGTTTCATGGTTAACGTTGTAAACGATTGTTGGAAGATCATTTCCTGCAGGAGCAGAAATAACTACCTTCTTAGCACCAGCGTTGATATGAGCTTGTGCCTTAGCCTTAGATGTGTAGAAACCTGAACATTCAAGAACTACATCAACATCTAAATCACCCCATGGGCAGTTATTAGCATCTGGTTCCTTATAAATCTTAATTGTCTTTCCTTTAACTGTGATTGTTCCAGCTTCATCATCAGCTGTAACGTCATCTTCGTGACCAATTTCAACGTAACGACCCTGAGATGAATCGTACTTTAGAAGATGAGCTAGCATATGAGGTGTTGTTAAGTCGTTGATAGCAACTACTTCATATCCTTCAGCATCAAACATTTGTCTGAAAGCAAGACGGCCAATACGGCCAAAACCATTAATAGCAACTCTTACATCTGTCATAATTGTCTTAAAAGACCTCCTTTTGTTGCTATTAAATTATAGAATTATCCGTGCCTAACGTCAATTGTGAATTATTTAATTTACATCTTTTTTAGTGTGATTTCCTTCTAAGTAAGAAATAAGCATTCATTTCTAAAAGAATTCATTTAAATTCAGTGGTTTTCTAGAAAGATGGAATGCTTCTTGAACCGTATTCACTTGTGTTCTAAAGACTTTAGAAAACAATTTCGAATCATTCAATCGCACCATTGTTGAATCATAAACTTTCTTCTTTGCATCTGGAAATACTTTAGATAAGTCTTCTGCTTCAGATACATATAGATTTACAATCTTCTTTTCTTGTAATGACGCATTACATAATTTCATTAATGACATTGAATCTAAATAAATCAATTCCTGTACTTTTAACTGATTACCTTCAGGAATCATTGCAGCGTATCCTTGAATTTGATCTTTACCATTGTAATACGCAACGATTTTTCCACCAACCGCTTTCACTTCTTTTTTATAATTCACAAAATAATCTAAATCTCTTGTATAGAAACCATTAAAACGTTTAATAAACGCAGAATATACTTTTAATAAATCAATTGGTGAAGGATCATATGCACAGCCAAAGTTCGTAATTCTTTTTACATCTTTTCTTTCAATTTGAAATTGTGTTCGATGATAAATCGTATGGAAACCAAATGGTTCATAACCTTCTGGTTTTTCTGTTTGGATCAAAGTTAAAAGTTCACTATGTTCACAAGCATCAACTGTAATATCCATAAGTTCATGCATGTATCCTCTATGTCTATAATATGGATGTACACAAACCCCCATGATCATACTTGATTGTAATACTCTAGAATTAAACATCATATCGTGTTTATTTCTAACAAGTGTTGCAACTATTCTTCCTTCTAAAACTTTAATAAAACAATCTTCTGGTTTTAAGATATATTTAAAAAAGAATTCCCTGTATCTTTCATCAACATCTGGAAAACAAATTTTCCAAAGTTCTTTGATTTCATCTATATTTTCAACTTCTGCTCTTTTGATCATCTTCTTTGTTTTCCTTTCCGATTTGATTTACATCGTCCATTAATCTTCTTGTTCGTAAATAGCCCATCAAAAACATCAACGAAACAACAATGATTATCACAATCATTCTATTCTTCTCCATCTGTTGCGATATCATGAATCTTTACAAAGCGATGGCGCATTCCAGATTTTGATACTTTTTTCTTTGTTTTTTCTTCCAACAATGTACACAATTCATTCAATGAAGCTTCTGGATACTCTTTACGAATTTCAATGACATCTTTTAGTTTCTGATCTAATGCATCATATCTTCCACGTTCTTCTATTTTTTTGATATCTTCTAGTTGTTTGAATGCTGCTGATTGAGCCTTCATTTCATTTGCGACATCAATATTATTTAAGCGTTGAATGTTGTTTGCGAGATCTCTTTCAATACGAATATTTTCGTAGTCAAACAATGCTTGATCCGCTTCAATAATTCTTAAGAAATCCGCAATTTTTTCTGCCGCTTTCATATAAACAATAAACTTATTTCTTCTTTCAATGACTTTCGCATTCAAATAGAAACGATTCATTAAATCTCTTATAAAATATGCGTGTTCTTCATTTGCGCCTGTAATTTCTAAATGATAATCCGACTTTTCAGGAGGATTTATAGAACCTGCAGCTAAAAAAGCTCCAGCTAAATACGCTCTTGCGTTATTATCAGAAGCTACGATTTTCTGCAATGGTTTTTGTAACAAGCCTCGTGCACTATAAATTCCAAGATCAGTCAAAATCACAGGTGCACCCGATAAAACGCGCAACCCATAA
>CAVFDO010000044.1:0-17016 GCA_963621095.1 bacterium | reverse complement strand
CGTGTAATAAGCAATTAACATTTATCCAAAATCAATTACTTTTCGAGAATGCTCTTTTTTTGCGGGCGTTCTTTGCTTCTACCAATTGAATTCTTTCTTGGCAAGCTAATAAGCACTCTTTTAATAATGGGTTAAACTCTCCACATTCTCCGTTGATAATCATTTGAATCGCAGTTTCGTGAGAATAAGCTTTCTTATATACTCTTTCTGAAACTAAAGCATCATAAACATCAGCGATAGATACAACTTGTGCTGATATTGGAATATAATTCCCTTTCAATCCATCTGGATAACCTTTTCCATCCCATTTTTCATGATGCCATCTACAAATTTCATATACATATTGAATCAAAGAATCATCTTCTTCCAATTGAACTTGTCTAACCATTGCAGCACCAAGCGTTGTATGTGTTTTCATGATTTCATATTCTTCTTGTGTTAACTTTCCTGGTTTATTCAATATTTTCTCATCGATACCAATCTTACCTATATCATGTAATGAACTAGCTAATACAATTTCTTTCTTATCTTCTTTTGTAAGATTATATGCATCTGTAAGCTCTGTTAACTTATCTAATAGAACTTCTGTAATTTGTTCAACATGAATGACATGTGGTCCACTTTCACCATTTCTATTTTCAACTACATGAGAAATGATTGACATGACAACTCTAGAATTTCTTTCTCTTTCTTCAACTTGTGCACGAATTTCAACTTGTAGTTTTCTTTGTTTTTGATACAAACGAACTATATTCTTAACACGCGTTACAACAACATCTTGAGAAAATGGTCTACGAATATAATCTGAAATTCCAAGCTCATAACATCTTCTAATCGCACTATCTTCATTCATACTAGAAATCATGATTACAGGTATATCTTGTATAATTTCATTGATATTTAAATATTCCAATACACCGAATCCATCCATCTTTGGCATAACAATATCTAGTAAGATAATTGATAATTCACTGCGATATTCTTCAATCTTTTCAATACCCTCTTCACCATCAGTTGCTTCAATAACACGATAGTGCTCTTCTAAGATACCTCTTAATAATAGACGATTCATTTCAGCATCATCAACAATTAAAACCAATGGTTTATTATCCATAGATTCATATTCAATAGAAGCTTGTTTTTCATACTCATCCCAGTCAGTAACTACTTTATTTTTATGAACTTTTGCTAAATACATCAATCGATCTGCTTTTAATATACTATCTTCTCTTGATTGATCAGTAGAAACAACCGCACCAATACTCAAAGACAATTGCATCTTAGAATATCCTGATACAATCATTTGACGTACTTGCACACGAATTCTTTCAAGCTTTCTTCTAAAACTATCTGCTTGAATTCCATCTAGAATCAATAAGATTTCATCTCCACCAAATCGTATGATCTTATCATCACTACGTACATTATTTTGAATGATTTTTACGATTTCCTTAAGTGCAGCATCACCTGCTTTATGTCCATAGATATCATTACATAATTTAAAATCATCTACATCAATTATTGCGATACCAGCTGATTTTTTCTGATATTTTTCTATATCTTCATAATAAGAACGATTATAAATTCCCGTTAAAGCATCTTTATACAGCTTTGTTTTTGTTTGTGTAACTTTTTCAACAAGTTGTTTATACCCATCCGAATCAATAAATGCTTTTTCTGAGATTTTCTTTGCAGCTTCTATTGAACAATCCTGTCCATCCACAACAATATATCTCGCAAAAAATTGATAACAGTCACCATTAATAAATTCCAACTTTGTAGCATCTTTCTTTTCTTTTAATGCTTTTTCAGAAATACAAAATTCACATGGCTCTGTCTTATTTAATAATTGATAACAATAGCGGTCTTTAATATTCTTATTTAGTTCATGTTGTCCTTTGATTTCATCCGCAGTCAAAATACGTACGTAATCCATGACCAACAACATTGATTGTACTAATTGTTCTGCTTCTTCTTTTGTATATTGATATTTATAATTCGCATTCAACATACTTTCCCCTTACAACAAACTATACATCGTAAACATTGGCAAATAAATAGCGATCACAATAAATCCAGCAAATAACGCCAATAGCACTAACATCGTAGGTTCTAATTTACTAAGTGCTGATTTCATTTCATAATCAGCTTCATTAGAATAATAATCTCCGATTGTTTTTAACGTTTCAACTAGTTCGCCACTCTTTTCACCAACGCCACTCATTTCTTTTAATACTTCAGGTAGGTATTGACTAGCGTTCATAATTTCCGCTAATGAGCGCCCTGTTTCAATCTTTTCAGCCATCGAGAATACTTCTGAAGATACCGCATCATTACTAATACATTTCGAAGTGACTCTTAAAGCTTCAGAAAGTGTTAATCCAGCTTCTAATAGAGTTGCCATTGTATTGGCAAATTCTTGTGCTGCATTTAACACATTAATTTTACCAATGATTGGAAGTTTTAATAAAATTCTTCCTTTTCTTTTTTTCCCGTCTTCGCCTTTTGTACTCAATTGAACAATTATAATTAAAGCACAAATAACACCAATCAATAACATCCAATACTTAGAAAACCAATCACTTGTATGAATCAATATTTGTGTAATCAATGGAAGATCTCCACCCAATGAATCAAAAACACTAGTCAGTGTTGGAACAACCATTACCATTACAACAATAACTACAACAATTGCGATACAAAGTACAAATAATGGATAACTAGTTACAGATTTAATTTTTTGTTTATTTTTAAATTGCTTATCAAAATAGATCTGCATATTTTCAAAAGCTTTTGGTAAAGATCCAGAAACTTCACCAGCTTTCACTGTTTCTAAAAAAACTTCTGGTAATCCAACATAGTTTTTACGAAATGCTTGTTCAACACTACTACCATGATTAACATCTTCTGTTGCTTTCTCTAACATTTTCTTTAATTTTTTATCTTGTGTTTGAGAAGCAATCATTGCCATTGTTTTATCAATTGGTGTTCCTGCTTTCAAAATGATAGAGAATTGAGAACACATAACAGATAAAGCTTTTACATCAAATTTTTTTCCAATTTCAATACTCAAAATATCATAGATACCACCAGTTTTAACTTCTGTAATATCTAACACAACAGGGCATTTTTCTTTTATTTTTTCAACTGCTTGTATTTCATCAACAGCTTCAATAACACCTTTAACTTTTGCGCCATCTTTACTTAAAGCACTATACTTATAACTAATCATAATAGCTCCTTATTGTACAGTGACTACTTTATCCACAACTTCTTGTAAAGTTGTAACACCTTGAAGAATCAAATCTCTTCCATTTTCAATCATTGGCGTAAAATTGCCATCCTCTTGCACGATTTTTCTAAGTTCAGTTCCATTCTTCCCTTTTGCGATTTCATCACGAATATGTGCATTAACTGTTAATATCTCAAACACACCAATTCTTCCTCGATATCCTGAATCAAAACACATATAACAACCTTTTCCTTCATAAAAATGATTGTTATTTTCTTGAATACCAGCTAAATCCAATAAATCAGCATCTGGTTTCACTTCATGTCTGCAATTAGGACAAATTTGTCGAACAAGTCTTTGTGATACAACACCTCTTAATGATCCACCAATCAGATATGGTTCTACACCAAGATCTTTCAAACGATCAATCGCACTGATTGCGTCTTCTGTATGAACAGTCGTTAATACCAAATGCCCTGTCATTGCTGCACGCATCGCAATTGTTGCGGTTTCACCATCACGAATTTCACCTACACAAATAATATCTGGATCTTGTCTTAAACAAGAACGTAAAGCTTCCGCAAATGTTAATCCAACTTTTTCATTGATTGCGACTTGTGTAACACCTTCAATTTGGAATTCTACAGGATCTTCCAAAGAAATCATATTTACACTGTCACTCTTTAATTCTTCAATCATTGTGTACAATGTACTTGTTTTACCAGAACCTGTAGGACCAACAATCATGATCATTCCAGAACTATTTTTCAAAATTCTAGAGAATCTTTCATTATCTCGTTCAGTAATTCCAATACCTTTACGATTCAAACGATTTTTATCACGTGAAAGAATACGAATAACAATTTTTTCACCATGGATCGTTGGTAAACTATTTAAACGTAAATCAATTGATTTTCCATTTCTTGTATATTGTGCACGTCCATCTTGTGGAATACGATGCTCTGTAATATTCATTTCAGACATTACTTTAAATCTTGAAATAACAGATTCTTGTAGTGGTTTTGGAATCGTCAACATATCATTCAATCTACCATCCACACGAATTCTTACTAAAACATCATTTTCTCTTGGTTCAATATGAATATCACTTGCCTTTTCCGCAATACTTCTTTCTAATATAGAATTTACTAATTTAACAGTTGGTGCAGAAGAAGTATTTTCATGAATATTCTTTCTTTCAACAAGTTCTTCTACTGTTGCGGAAAGTCCTCTTTCTTCTTTCATTTGTGCAATCGCAATGGAAGCACCTTCATTTTCATATAAAACGGATATCGCTCTATCAATTGCATCTGCATATGCAATATAAGGAACAATCTTCTCTTTTGTGATTTGTTTGACCATTTCTAAAGCTTTAAAGTTTAGAGGATCTTCCATCGCCAATGAAATCACACCATTATTTCTTTCAAAAGGAACAACACGATATTGTTGTGCGATACTCTTAGGAACAACTTCTACCATATATGGATCAATTCTTTTCTTATTCAAATCGATAAAATCAATCCCTAATTGTAAACGTAATACTTCAATTAATTGTGTTTCATCAATAAAATGATTTTCTAATAAGACCGTACCTAATCTTTTTCCACTATTCTTTTGTAACTCGATTGCCTTATCTACTTCTGCTTCAGATAATACACCTTCATCTACAAGCATTTCACCTAATCGTTTATTTTTCATACGCACCTCATTCAGCGTTACTTTGGTCTATGACTAAACCATTTGTATTTTCTGCACCTTCTATTGTTTCGAAAAATGTAACTTCCATTGATACTGTAACATCATTTGTTTCATCTATATTTGAAGTATTTGTACCAGATATAGATAAAGAAGAAATCACACATTTATATTGTAGATTTGCGATATTTTGTATGATATTTTCTGCTTCATTATAGCTAGATACATGCAAAGTAATATCTGCATTTCTCCTAACAATCGTATCTGTTAAATATGGTTCTGCCCAATTAATAGATACATTAGAACTTTTATCATTTAGAATAGATGCCAATGAATCGATTTCATTTGCGAGGTTATTGTAAGTTGAAACTTCTCCCATCGTTTCTTGTGCATGCTGGTCAATATAATTCTGCATTGTTTGCATTTTATTTGCCTTCGCTAATAGAATCGTTGTTTGTTCTTCAACTGTTGTTTTATCATATTGTTTTAAAGCATTTTGATATTCTTTATATACAAATTGATAATAGAAAATACCTAATCCCACAATAGCCGCAACAATGACTAATACTGATTCTCGAAGTGAAAATTTATGTTTTAACATCATTGATTGCCTCCTTCTGTTTGACAAGTGATTTCTATTGTCGCACTAACTTTTGAAGAATCTTCACTATCTGCAGTCGTTCTAGACACTGTTACATAGTTTGTTCTACTATCTTTTTGTAAAATATCTACAACTTTAGAAATTGTGTTTAGATCTGTTAATCCTGTATAAACACTAATAGAATCATTTGTTATTGATATATTTGTAACAGAAGCATATGGAAGAACATCTTCATCTATCATCTTTAATAAATCAGTACGATTCATACAAACTTTTTCAGAATCTGTTAAAAATGTTCCAACCATCGCATTATATTTTTCTTCCACTTCATTATAATTTTGGAGTTGTTGATTCAATGCGTCTATTTGTTCATTACTTGTAGTATATTGAGATTGCACTTCATTTGTTTTTTGAATAACATCTATTACACAATATTTCGTAAATAAAGCTAATACAACAATAAATATTCCAAAACCAATCAAAGAATAACGATTTGTTTTTGTTTCAGAATCCACAACAAAATTCATTGTCTTCTTTGTAGGAAAAGTTTCTCTTTTTAACTTCACTTCTTTTGAAAGAAGTGATTTTTTCTTCTCTGTCATATTAGTTATCCTCTATTACTCCATAAGCCAATAAACCATTCATAATATCTTCATCATCACTCATTGGCTTTACATCTAAATCTACTGCTTCTTTAATTGCGTCAATTAACATAGGATAATGATATCCTCCACCAAAATAATACAAAGTTTCTAATGTATTCTCTCTATTCTCATACGTATAATAATTAATTGCACGTTTAATTTCTATCGCTATAAAATCATAGATATCTTTCATTTTTTGATGAGACAAAATATCATCTTTATTTATTTTCAAGTATTCCAAAGCGATATGAGAATCACAAAACAACAAGTCAGAAGCTATTTGAGCCATAGAAGCAATACCAAATTCAATGACTCTTCCTGTTTCAAATACACCATCATGATACATATCAATGCGTGTATGTTGATATCCAATATCTGCGATAGCGATATCTCCTTCACTATTTTTCAACATTTGACTGATTGCGATTTTCCTAGGAATTGCTCGAACAAGTTTCAAACCCGCTTTCTGCATCATTTCTTGATATAATTCCATGCGTTCTTTTTTTACCGCGCCAACTAAAAGTTCCATCTCTTTTGGATTACCTTGTGAATCATTGATATAGTGAATCAAGGAATAATCATAAATGTATGCCTCTTTGTCTTTACCTATGACACTTGATAACTCATATGGCAAATTCACTAACAATTGTTTTTCATTCATAAATGGCATTGTCGTCCTTGTGAAATAAATTTCTTGATCTGGAATCACCAATGCACATTTCTTTGTTTTTAATCCATGTTCTTTTACTACTTCTTTTAATAGATTACTCATCCCATCAAATGCCACAAATCGATCATCATCAAAGACATGCTCTGGTGTATCCACGCAAACACATTGCGAATCATCAACCAATTTCAAAGAACCTGTACCAATATCTATTCCTAATAAATTTTTATGCATAGCTTTTCCCTCACATTCCTAAAAGACTAAAATACCAACTCACAAATTGTGCCCCAAACAATAACGATAGATATGTCGCTATTGAAATAGATGGGCCAAAAGGAATCTTATTTTTTTTCATCACTATCACAAATACAATGCCTATCACACAAGCTAGAATCAAATTAAATAAACTTAATGTGATATCTAAATAAAGACCAACCATGAAGAATAATTTAATATCTCCTCCACCCATTGCTTCTTTCTTTAATATTTTTTCCATGATCCACGTGATACACAAAATACTAAACGCAATCACAAATCCACTTAACAAACCGCCAACATGAAAATCAAATAACAACCACCAAACACATCCAAATAAGATAAAACCATCTGGTATCTCATATGATTTCAAATCCGATAATGACAAACCATATAAACAAGTAATCAATCCTAAATCTTTAAATAATACAAAATCCAATTTTCCATGTATTCCAACATATAAGGCAAATAACAATCCTAATATGCCTTCACTCCAAACATATGTACTAGATAACTTTGTACCACAATACCTACATTTTCCTCTCAAGAAAATATAAGACAAAATAGGAAATAAATCTATGATGCCTAATGGATGGCCACAATTATCACATTTGCTTCTACCTGTCCACCACTTTTCATGATGAATGATGCGATCACTTACACAATTCAAGAAGCTACCAAAAACACTTCCTAAAATAAATGCCATCACAATACAATAAATCATTAGAGGTCCACTTTCATATATACTCATGATGCACCTCCTGTCCAAATAAGTTGTATCGTGTTATTTTCTACGATAACTTCTAATATCATGGTATTTTTACCACCCATATATACTTTTCCAGCAATTTCAGGATTTTGAGAATCATTATATCCTTTCATTTTATCGCCAACGATCTTATGAGAAGTTATATCATAATAGCCAACATATTTACCCATAATGTAATGTTCACATGTTCCGTGACTATTTGAACAATCATCCACCGGACATTGACTTCCATTCAAACTATTTACTTTCGCTATACTTTCACATGTATTGATATACGTTTTGTCATTACCACTACGCACATTGAAATCCAACCACCCAAATGCATTTCCAATAAAATACAACAACTCTAATCCAATACAAATTAACGCTATCAATTCAATAATCGTTACTCTTCCTTGTTGATTCATGATGTCACCTCATTCAAAGTGCGTACAGAAAAAGTTTCCTCTACTAAACTCCCCAAAGAATCTGTTCCAATATCCATTGAAACATGAAATACTTTATTACTTTCATCATATGTCAATGATTCTATTTTCACTCCTAATTCTTTTGAATAGTTTGCATGTGATAATAAGCGATTGTATTGCGTACCATCACCTAACGCTAATTCTCCATATTTTGTATTATTTTGAATCACATCATTTTGATTGCCATTTAAGATAACGAGTTCTGTTAAATCAGAACTTACAGCGTAAGTAACAGAATAAAACTTCTTAACTTGTCCATCTTCTACAACAATTTTATTTGTATATTTTAATTCATTTGACAATAATGTTTCTAACGTTGTACTTAATTGTTGTGCTTGTGATAAACGAATCGCTGTTTGAAATTGTCGATTCGCAACAGATACTCCAGATACAAGAGCCGCACTAGCAATCGCAACCAAAAGAACCGTACATAACACCTCTGTTAATGTAAAGCCACCTCTTGTATTCCTTTGTATCAGTTTTTTCTTATTCATAGTAATAGTATCCTGTATCTTCTTTATAAACTTCTATATCTGTATTTGTTTTAGAGCCATTTCTTTCAATCGTTACATGTAGTGAAGAATCTATCGTTCCATTATTTTGAAATGGTCGATTGATTTGTTTTGCCTTATTGTTTACTCTAGCACTTGCGAGAATAGAAGATTGTAAAGCTACAAAACATATCACAATGATTAGTACAGATATTAATGATTCTACTATCGTTTCACCTTTATGATTCATGATTCATTCCTTTCCACTTGCTTCTTGAAAATTCCATATCACACAATCATTCAATTTAGAAAGTGTATATTTTAAATATTGTTTACTTGTATCAGTTTCCAACAAAAACACAGCAACGCAATCATTCATATCATTTCCTTGTTGTAAATGATATGAAACTGTTACCGAATCATATATTTCTTGTTCTGTACCTGTTTGTAAAGTAAATAATTCTGTATCATTTTCATTAAAGGTACCATTCACAAATGCACTAGTTATTTCTTTTACTTCATCATTGAAATATCCACATTCATTTGTATCTTCTACATTGTTTTCTTCATAGGACAAAGAAAACTGTTGTCCTTGATTCAATTGTCTTTTTATCATCAATGTCGCAGAGTCTAATGACAATGAATCTTGTTGACTGTTACGAATCGAACGTGTTCTTTTTACCGCAGAAACACTCGCAGAAACGATTGTTAAGGAAACCATCGCTGCAACCAACATCATAATCAAGGCAAAAAGAATGGAGACGCCATTTTGATTATTTATTTTTTGTTTTATTTTTTTCATCAACATCTCCTCCTTTCCTTGACGCATTATTTTTAGTTTTGTGTATCTTCTACATTATTTGTATTTGTTTCTTGTATATTTGAAACATTACTTATTGTAAGATTTACATTTAATACATATGTTGTATTTCCATTTGTAATAGAAATCTGTAATACAGGATTTTGTAATGTCACACTAACATTACTCAAATCCACTAAAACTGGAAGATAACGATACTCATTAGATTCATCAACATTTTCTCCAATCGATACTGTAGCACCTTCCACTTCATTTGTTCCATCCATGATTTTCCCAGTAATCGTAGAATCAGTAAGCATCAAAGTTGTTTTTCTTTCATACAAATAATAGGATGCTTCACTATATGTAGGTTTATCTTCATCGGAATACGATACGTTAGTACCTGTTATAGTTCCATTCTCTGATTGAATTTGTGCTTCATAGAAAGCTGTTTGATTTGATAATCCAACAAAATCAACTTTGTTAATGGTGATTCTCTTTGTCGATGTATAATCTATACCTTTGTAATTCTTTGTAGCAGTAATCAATACAGTTGCGTTATTACCATAGCCTGTAATCGTTAGTAACTTTTGATTAACTGTAGAACTATCATCAACCAATTCATATCCAACATCACCATTTTCATCCAGATCGCATGATGGTTGAATCAACCATTGTACATCTGTTAATACATTAGATAATGTTGATGTCGCAGAAATCATAGTTGTTTCTGTATGTCCTTCAGCTAACTGCATTTCTTCTTTATCAGATTGAATGGCAAAATCACCTGTAATATTAAGAATGAATGATACTTCTTTATCTCCAAAAGAGGCTGTAATTTTTACGGAACCTGTTTTCTTTGCGATAATTGTCACTAAGTAATTTCCATCATTATCTTTTGTGATATCTGTAATGTCTTCGATATATTCTGCATCACCCGTAACAGAGATTGTATTTGTATCTATTTCTTGATCATCATTTTTGATGATTTTAAATTGTTTATTAGCTATTCCATTTTCATCTAAGCAATCAAATAGATTCATCACATCAGAACCATTTTCCCAATACGCTCCATCAAATGGCCATGCACCATAATGTACATTAACAGTTTCGTTTTCTTCTGGTTGTTGAATGACAGTTGGGAAAGGATAATTCTTTCTTTCTAGCTTTGATTGACCAGCGTGAAAGCTATATTTACCGCTAATATCTTGTCCATTTTCTAAAGTTGTTACGGAATGCCATGCTTCTCCTAAAGTAGTAATCATTTCATTAGAAGAGAGTTCTGTATAAGACTTACTTGTCACTTCATACTTTCTACCAGAAACGTCACCACTATCATTGTACTGCGAAACTTTTGTCATCCATTTAGCGTTACCAGATAACATCGCTTGTTTATATGTTGTATTTTGTATCAATTGAGATGGTGAATCATATTGTGAACTACCAATATGATATTTTGGTAAATTATCTGTATTGAAATTCGCACTGTTTTCTAAATAATAACAATTTTGAATCATGATCCCATCCGAATCCCATACATTACTAAAACGATCCGCCAAAGATGTAATCATAGAAATACTACGAATCGTTCCTTGCATAGCAGGAAAATTCATATAGGTATACGAATTATCGACTGCTGGCTTTCCTTCTTTCAAGCCAGAACTATTTGTGAAGTTTTGATAGTTCATCGCAAATCCACTGCCAGAAATACCTGAAATATAAATATTTGTACTATTATTTAACGTAACAACACCACTACTATTTGTTGTACTAATATTTGTTCCATTAGAATTATAAGATTCATTTAATACTTCTTCTCCAACAGTAATATTTCCACCCGTATAACAATCTGAAATTTTATATTGTGTAGCTCCTGTCAATCCGCCAACACGAATAAAGTTGCCCCACCTAGCTTTTGTGAAATTACCATTTTGATCTTTATGTGTTGCGTTGATTTGAATATCTACAACCGCAGAACACTTTTGTAATTTAACATTTGCGACACCAATCAAACCACCAACATTCGCTTCACCAAGTGTTTGTGTATTCTTACTATTGTCAATAATTTGATAACCTGCGATTGCACAATTGCTGATTGTATTCGTACCTTTTGTTTCTTCATAATCATACGCAATACCAATCAAGCCACCTAATGCATACGCACCAGCTGTACTAGTATTCTCACTACAACGCTCAATGATAGAATTTGTTTCACTATACAAAATGATGTTCTGCATATTCGCACCTGCAGTTACACCAAATACCCCAACTGTAAAACAATCTGTTGTGATACTTAACTCTTGTATCTTATAACTTTGTCCATCATAACTGCTACCAAACCAGCTATATAACATTGCGTTATATCCACCATTTGAAGAAGTAGATTGACCAGCGATTGGTGTAAAGTTTGAATAATCTTTTCCATTCAAATCATGTGATTGTAAATATTTGAAACTTGAGCGATCAGAATTACCTGCGCCTTGTTTAGTCTGTGCACCTGTACCAGTTACGGTTGTATACATCAAATAATTAAAATGTTTATAAACATTGTCATTTTTAGTTACTGTTTTATCAGAACATCCCCACCAATAACATGTTTGTTCTGTTGTTTGATAGGAATAAGTAGAATTATCTACTGCAGTTGTTGTATTTTGTGTATAAGAATTCCAGTTAATGTATTGTAATTGTTGAATACTACGAATTTCATATTCTGTATTTTCTAGACCAGGAATAGTATTGATATAATCCGTATCTACTTTCTCATCTAATTGAAATTCATTTGGTTGATCAAAAGATAATGCATTAGCGAAAAATGGAGAAACATGGAATGTGTAATCTATATCTTTGATAGATAATACAAATGTTCCATTGGTATTATCCCCTTCTATTTTCAGATGTTCTCCTGTTGTATATGGATAGAACGTAAATTCTGGCATTTGCGTTTCAAATTGTTGTTTTGCCTCATTATTTAAAGCTTCACTTGCATTTAAAACAATACCATTTGTTGTCAATGTGGCGTGACTCGTTAATTCTTTAGATTCAAAATATCCATATCCATATTCTGTAACTATACCGCTATCATCATGTGAATCACAAAGTGTACTTTGTTGATATATTGTTTGATTTTCTACATCAAAACCGATGTATGTTAATTTATAGCCTTCATTTTCTCCACCAGTTTCATGTTCCCAATAATAAACACCATAATATCCAAGATCAGGTTTAACAATCCATTCACCATAATGAATCAACGAACCATTTCCATCCTTTACAACAGCTTTCATTGGATAATTAATCGTCGTATCATTGCTTAATTGTTTTGTGACATCACAATATAATGAAGTTTGCGCTTCAGAATTATTTGCCATAGTAACTAGTTTACTAAAAGTCGCTGGTATACCTGTACTATCATTTATATTCACACTTGTGTCAGTTGTTAGGGAATTTCCTCTACCATAAGAATACAAATCATTCACAAAACGATAACTACCTTGCGATAGATAATATGAACTCTTTGTAGATCCATTTCCATCTTTAGAACCAAATGCATAGGCATTACTACCACTACCTGCTGCAGTCAAAGCAGTTGCACAATAAGATTGTGTAATACTACCGGCATTATATGCACTAAATCCCGCAATCACAGTTTTGCCATTAGAAGCATTGGATGAAATATGCGTTAAAGCGTATGTATTATAAATATTTCCACTCGTCGCGTTATAACCAACAAATCCACCTGCATAAGATTGCGCATTGTCCATTCTCAATTTTATGGATGGATGGTCGGATGAACAGTTACGAATATCCCCTTCGTTATAGCCTACAAATCCACCTATATATAACTTACTATTTGAATATCCATAAACTGTGCCATCATTACTAGATAAATCATACCCCGCAGTTGCACAATTTCGAATCGTTCCTTTATTTTTTCCAACAAACACGCCTTCATATATTGTTTCATTTTGTACAGCTACTTTATTTCTTTTCACATAATAAGAAGAAGTTGAAGAATATTGTGTAACTAAAACTGTATTTAAGACTTTACCAGTTTCACCAACTTGCCCAAACATTCCAACATAGTTTCCATTTCCTGCTTCAAAACTAATATCACTAATTTTGTAACAAGTGCCATCATATGTCGCATTAAAACTACTACTTTCTCCAATAGGAATTTGTTTAGAAACAATTCCATATGGTGTATATGTATCCCAATCATAAACACTATAAACAATATCTCTTTCTTGTTTATAAGTAATTGAATTGTATTTTTGATAACCACCATCAAAGTAGGTCGCTAAATTATACAATTGTCTTGGAGAACGAATAGAAACAGAAGTTGGAATATTTGAAACACTAGAATTTTCACTAGCTTCTTTTACGCTTCTAGCAAAATGTGGGTTAAAATCATAATATTTTGTTTCTGTATTTTCTGCATTTAATGTGATTCTTTCATAATATCCATCAATATAATGACTTACATTTAATAGCTCTTTTGAAAGAGGATAAATCCAATATTCATCTGTATTGACTGTAACACTAATATGATTACTATTCTTTGTATCAATAGAATAATCTTGTTGATTGATTGTTATCGTTACACTTTCTGGCATATCTGTATCATTTGCCTTATACAAGATACCATATCCATCACCAATAATTATTGAATCATTTTTTAATGTATTACTTAAATTCGCACCTTCAAATCCATATCCATCATCATATTGTTCATAATAAACTAGAGCACCAGAAATAAAGTCTGCATTCCAATCTCCATAATGAGGAAGATCTTTTAAACGTGCATATGTATAACCACTTAAAGATTGTCCCATCATTTGATATGGCACAAGTTTATTTGTGGTAGATTTTGAAAACGCAGAACTAGGTAAAGTAGTTTTATGTAATTGTTGTCCATAAGTTGTTCCAGATGTATTACCTCTTAGATAATAAGCAGTATTATCATTATTTGATGTAGCGATATAACTACCAACTAAACTAGTATCAATCGTGTCAACACCACCATCTTCACCTCTGTTGTAACAAGCAATGATTGTGTAAGAATCAGATAAAGTAGCTCTTCCATTTACAATACCTGCACCAATAGAATCATCCACTTTGTCCAATCCAATGAATCCAGCCGCATATGCATCCTTAATTGTAAGCTCATTAGAATTTGTACCAACAAGCCCACTAACATACTTACCATACATATAACTATCCGCATAGGAAACATTCACTGTAATAGAACCACTATTTGTTCCAACAAGGCCACCAACCGTCGAACCTTCATTTCCTAATACGCTTGACACAAAACTCTTTTCAATCGTTAATGATCCTATATTATTTCCTACAAGTCCGCCAACTACATTTCCTCTCAACCACACAACAGATTCTAAATTTTTATCTGCGGTAATATTTGTTGGGATATCATCATTTGAACTATCTAAATATGAAGCACAATTTAAAATTGAAACATTTCCTTTCACAGTTCCAATTAAGCCACCTATAGTTTGACTTCCATAGATTCTTTCTCCAACAAGTTGAATTCCTGTTAAAGATAAATCACTAGCTTCATAAAACAATCCATTTTCATTTGAAGATAATTGATAAATAGAATAAAAATCACCATCATCATCTATATTAGTTTCAATACTCTTTAATTTTGAATTATGGATAGATTTAAAGTTAGGAACACTAGTAGAAGTAACATTTCCATTCTGTGTAATCTTATCAACGGAAATCAATTGATTAAAATAACCATTCTTATACGCATCATAAAAATCACTATCTTCAACGAAAGAAATATCATTTTCAATAATTGCGGAAGTAATATCTTTATAACCATTTACTTTATATTCACTCTGATCAACTATCAAACCAGAACTACTATCTAGATTCTGTAAATGTCTTCCACATTTAATTTTCGCTACAGTTGATGTTGTATTAAATGATTTTTCATATCCAAAAATACTATTACCAGATGCTGATTTCTTATCCCCTTTTACTCTTTTATCTGAAGAAGTTACCTCAGCATTCAATGTAATATCACTCCCCGCAACTAGCTTACTTGTATGACTACTATTCATACCAAACAAATAATCAAAACGTGTATTTGTCTGAGATAAATCATCTAATTTAATTGTAAAAACAATATTCAAGCCACTTGTTTCAACGCTTAAAAAAGACTTTGCATTTCCAATTGTATTTCCATTACTTGTCCAAAGATTATTACTATAATCCATTGTATAAGCATTGTTATAAAGATCCTTCAATGTAAAAGAAAAAGATAATTTACTAGCATTCAAACCAACAGGTCTTCTTACTGTAACGACTGCAGTATTAATTTCTTCATTGGAATTGATTTGAATATTAGAAATCGTTACTGAAGATGTATTACTACCACTCGCTCCACTACCATCGTAGTATCCAACTTTAGGTGAATTATTATATGCAGAAATTCTTTCATCTCTTGAAATACGGAAAGAATCATCAGTAATTGAGCCATTCACATAATCATTCAAAACAGTTTCATCGTCACTATAATAAACCGCAAATACTGTCGCAGCAGTTAGCTCTTCTTTTTCACTAGTTCCTTTTTCAACTGCACTTTTCGGAATGATTTCAATAACCCATCCACATTCTTCATTCTCTAATTCATCACTCAAAACAGAATCATCAACAATCTTTCCAGCAATATCACTATTCTTCATAAAGTAATAAATATGTTGTGTTAGATTCTCATTTGATTCTGTGTAATATGTATCTGGTATCTTTTTTAATTCAACTAAATCACTATGACTATCTGGATCATAAACATCCATATTTCCTTGGGAATACAGTTCTGATAATCTATTTTGTACTGCAGTATAAATTGTTTCTGCCTTTGTATCCAACTCTTTTTGTTTTAAATTTCTCTGTAAAACAAAAATTCTAGGAACAATTAACGCAAACAAAATTACAAGTATTAAAACAGTTATTAATACTTCTGATAATGTAAAGCCTTTTTTATTTCTATTTTCACTTATATTACAATTCATTCCATCCCACTTAATCTATAAAAATACATATAATATTGTACCAAAAAACATCTATATCCGAATCATAAAAGCAACTCTAAAATGCATAAATATTCTATTTCCAACAACAAATACAGAAAAAATGAAAATTTTTCACAAAAATCACCCACAAATAATATAGATATAACTTTTTTATAACTTTCAGTTGACAACCAATATATAACCGATGTTATACTTTAGTTGTCTTAAAAGAGTAGGGAGATAAAAAATATGAAAAAGACAAATAATAAAAAGGGCTTTACATTAGCCGAGTTACTCGTAGTAGTAGCAATTATCGCAGTATTGGTTGCCATTGCAATTCCAATTTTCACTTCACAGCT
>CAVFDO010000043.1:0-17030 GCA_963621095.1 bacterium | reverse complement strand
ATGTTTTACTTTCAATATCGTTAAGTTTTAATCGCTTAACTTAATGACATTGAATATTATTTCTGCTTTTTTATAACCACAATTTTACTTAGATAGGTTAAAATATTTGCGATGGTAGTGATGTTATTAATATTTTACATGGTTTCTGCTTGTATTGATTCATATGCATCTGAACATAATAAGATGCGTGATTTTAAGCTATTTCTTGTTCCATCTCTTTTAGCGATATTATCTTTTTATAAGAATTTTGATATTTTATTATTTATTGGTTTATTTCTTTGTTTTGTTGGTGATGTTTTTTTAATGAATAAAACAATTCAAAATATTCAAAAAGGAACGATTGCGTTCTTATTTGCACATATCATGTATACAATTGATTTCTTTCATATTTCTGCGTATACAAATCTATTCTTTTGGATAGGTTTAGTTATTTATATCATTGGATTTGTATGTTTTATGAAATTGATGTATCCAATCATACAAAAGAAATATCAAAAAGTAAGTGTTATTTATATGCTTGTTTTAATCGCGATGAGTTTTTCAGCGTATTCAAGAATGATTATTACTGGTGATTTTCTATCATGGATTGGTTCTTTATCTTTCTTGATTTCAGATTGTTTGATCATTTATCAATTTTCAAAAGAACTTCCTCAAAGAGGTGTGATGGAAACGTATAGTATTGCCCAACTATTTATCGTATTAGGTTCTATTTATGCAACTCAATTATAGAAAAGCGACACAAAGTGATTATTCTTGTATTTATGAAATCCAAAAGAAATATGTTTTAAGATTTGAAGATCAAACGATTGTGAATATAAAAGATATATTAGAACGGATTGAAATGAATTTAAAAGCAAATCTAGAAACATATACATGTGTTTTACAAGATGAAGAAGTGATTGGGTATTATCGAATTGAAGAAGATTATGATTTTTTCTATGATTTATCTTTTCTTTATGTGAATAAAGAATATCGTAGAATTGGGATTGGTTCACAAATCATAGATTATATTAAAAAAGATTGTGATGATGCGATTCAAGCGAATGTAATTATGAAAGATACGATTCTATGTTCTTTCTTAGAAAAGAATTCATTTTCTATCAAACGCGTTGTATCAAAATCAAGAATGGTATTGGAATTTAGATAAACTTTGAAAAAAGTTTATTTTTTTTTGGGGATTTCAAATTTTTTGTGAATAGTATATTGAAGGAGAAAATTCAATATGAGAAAAATTAGTGTTGAAGTTGAGCAACTAGAATCCTGTGCTGCTCGTATGGAAGAAAAAAATCAGGATTATTTACGTAACTGCAATGCGTTGTTTGATGCAGTTGAACTTATGTCTAGTGTGTGGAAAGGTGAAGATAATACCGCATTTACTTCTAAGATCCTTTCTTATGAATCAGACTTTCATCAATTACATGTATTAGGAAATGAATATATCGATTTTCTAAGAAATTCGGCAAAGTCATATCGTAATACACAACAAGAATTAGCTTCCATTGTAAATGGATTTCAAAAGTAGGAGGGTTATATGTCAAATATTCAAATATCTTTACAAGAAGTATCTGATACAGCGAACAAATTGAGAACATTGAATCAGATGATGGATGATGATTTAAACGAGATGAAACGTGAAATGAATCTATTAGATGGAACATGGATTTCAGATGGTTCTAGTGAAATTCGTAATAAGTTTAATTTATTTTCAAATCGTTTTGAAAAACAAAAAGAAACAATTCATCAATACGCAAAATTTCTAGATCTAGCGGTATCTTCTTATGACACATTGGAAACAACGATTACATCGAATGCATCAAGTATGCAAGTGTAAGTTTAAAAAGTTCATTCAATGTATCTTATGTTTGTTTTGTATTGTTTGTTGTAGTTGTAGTAAAAAAGAAAATGAAACGATTACTTTATTGGATTGGATTCAAATATTAAATGACAAAGCAGGTATTACCTCTTATTCAGAAACAAATCCTTACTTTCCTAGAATCACAAAAGATTCTACTTGTTATGCTGATGTGCAAGCTGCGGTAGAATGGGGAGTATTAGAACAAGCACATCCTTTCTTAGAAACACAAGTATTAAACAAAGAATGGACAGCGTATACGTTAGTGAATTTGTTAGGGAGTGCGGACAGTAATTCTATTCAAATTGATGATTTATCGACTACGCATTTTCCTTTACAAGTACAAACATCAATCAAGAATGGTTTATTTACTTTAGATCGAAAGAATCAATTCCATCCTGCAGAAGTAATGGATAAAGAAACAGCTATTGATTTATTAAAAAAAGTTGTAGATACGATTAATAATCGACAAATCAAAGAAACGAAAACAAATATTACTTGGAAAGAGAATATGCAAGTACTAGATGTTGACCCAATTATGTATCATCAAGATCAACAAATGATTGAAATTGAAGATGATATTCAGCTGAATCCAGGACAATTGATTCATTTCTATGATGATTCAAGTGAATACTATTATGTTGTTGATCATCAAGATGGACAATCATTGTATCTAGATGATGTTGATTTGATGTCGTATACACAAAACATGGATTTATCTGGCAGTTCAGAATTAAACTTCGATCAAGCAACAATTGAAGATAATAATGGTGATATCATTCAAGAATACTCTTCAGTAAATCCAATATCTCTTTGTTCTTCTCGTTCCTTACAAAAGACATTTCATATTGATGAATACAATGTCGTTATTACTGCCAGTTCATCAAGTGTAAAAGCGGAAGTAAATCGTACATTACCACATGGTTCTAAAGTCTATGCATCTGTAAAACTCAATGGTGCGAAAGTCGACTATCAATTTTCTAGTAAAGAAAAAAATATTGATGATGCGTATTTTAAAGTGGAATTTTCGAGCGAAGAAAGTTTAGGCTTAAAGAATGGTTCTTATAAGAATCTATATGGTGACTTTTCTAAATTTGATGCGAATGATTTTGTATCAAGCATTCAAAAAATGTATGTAGAAAAGAAAGATGTAGTAGAAAGTACATTAGAACTTTGTAAGATTAAATTACCAATACCAAATGCACCACTCATGAATGTTACGATTTCCTTAAATTTAAATATGCATGTTTCAGGTAAAGTATCTTTATCATTAAATCAAACTTCTTCTATTGGTTGTGAAATCAGAAATGGGAATATGCGCATGATTCATGAATTTGATCATTCCCATTCAAATCAATTCAAAGCGAATGTTGGAATGAGTAGTGGAGTGATGTTTGGGCTGAATCTTACTTCACTAAGGTTAATGGACGCTAGTTTGAATGCAGGGGCTGAGGCAACATTCAAAACATCATTACATCTTTATCAAAATGATGAATACAATGTTGTTGAAACGGATGTTGGTTTAGATGTAGTAGATGAATTAGCGGATGGCAATCCAAATGTATTAGTTTGTTCGGATTTATCTGCCAATACTGTCATCTATTTAAAAATGAATAGTGCGAAGTCACAATTAGGAAAGATTGGTTTCACAAAACGAATTAATTTAGTAAAACAATCCTTATTACCAAAAGGAAAAACACATCTAGAGAACTTTCAATTTGTTTCAAAATGTACAAGAAAGCAGCGTGAGAAAGGTACAAAATTAGAAACTTTAACAGTAACGAAAAAAATAAAGTTGAAAGAATATTCTATGGTCGTACATGTCTCAAAAGCCAAAGCGATTCAAATCATAGGATTACCAGAAGGATATACAAAAGATGATCTAGAGTATATTTCTAGTAATGAAGATGTTGCGAAAACAGATGCGAATGGAAATATTATTGGAAAGAGTGCAGGTAGTAGTGTGATTACAGTAGCTACGAATGATGGAAAACATTACATTAAATGTAATGTAATCGTTTCAGAGTGAAAACAATGTTATTATGGGTCAAAACACAAAATGATGTGAAACGATATTTCTTACATGATACCCAAGCACATATTCCAATCCTAGATTGTAAAATGACTGTTATCTTACAAAAACATCAAATCTTTATTCGTGTTCCTAGATATCATTCAATTCAAAAGAATATTTTAAAGAGTGAAGAAAGTACAACGATATGGAAAGATAATCAAGAAATCTGTAAATTGTTATTTTTGGATCAAGAAGAAAATCATTGTTATAAAAAATATCAGTGTCATGAATTTTTAACGATTGGTTCTTCTAAAGATAACAATATTTGTATCTCTACAAAAACAATCCCATTTCATCTTTTAAAGATTGATTTCCTTCATCAACAAATCTTGAATCAATCAACATATGATTTTTGTTCTATTAATGACAAATTTATTCATGGTATATTTCCTTTTAAATTCTTTAGCATACTAAAAATTGATGGTGTAAGAATCATACTTTTAGAAGATGGAATTATGATAAATACTCCCAAAAATGTATCCATACATTTGCGGGAGTATGTTTCTTTAAATAAAATACAAATTTTTGATAAACCAACGATACAACGTATCAGAAATCGAATACCTAGTGTTTCTACAACATTTACTTTTTCAAATTCGTTTAAAGAAGAAAAATATGTACCGACTAATCAACGACCACTTTTATTAGAAATTGGTCCATCACTTATGATGGCTTTAGCTTCTTTACTTACAAGTTTATTAACAGCGTATCAAAGTTATATGAGTGGTAGAGAAGTATTATCTTTAGCACCTATGATTGTTTTACCGGTTGTGATGTTATTGTCTACTTTACTATTTCAACCACTCACAAGAAGATATGAAAGAAAGAAAAAACAAAAAATAGAACTTGAAAATCAAAAACAAAAAGAACAATGGATCAATCAATTTCAAGAAGCATTCATAATGTTTAAACAAGAATATCTACAATATGTACAACAATACTTTCCGACAATGAAAGAATTAAACAATCAACTATTATCTTCAAACAAAATATATATGCATCCTTTGAATCATTTATATCTTCGATTTTTTGATACAAAAGATGTTTTTGAATTGAAGATTGATTCAGCATTACAGAATCAGTATAAAGATGATTTCTTTCCGAAAGTGTTTGATTTATATCAGTATCGACATATTTTAATACAAGAGAATGAAACAGCTTTTAGATGGATTCAATATATCATTCTTCAATGTGTTTGTTATTATGATGTACCAATAATCATTGTCGCAAGTAATACTTGGTTTAAGAATCATTTATGGTGTAGAAATGTTTTTTTAACATATAATCAAAATGAAAGAATGTTAGCAACAAACGCAAAAGATTTCTTGAAATATTATGATCAATGTAAAGATAAAGATCCAATTGTAATAACTTTTGAAGAAATCATAAAGCTTCCAAATGAATGTATCTCTTTTGAAATGAAAAAGAATATCTATGAAAGTGATGCAGATATTGTGATTGATTTTGAAAAAAATATATATTTTGATCGTGAGACATTATCAGAAAAAGACTTTGTTTTTGAATGTGAACAAATCAATATGGAACATCTTTTATATTTCGTATTCAATTGTAAATATCAATTAAGAACAACTCTATATGATTTTTATTCTACGCATCAAATACAAAATATCGCTGATATTTCAATTATGGAAAACTGGAAGAAAAATAACATTAATGAATCATTACAAGCAATCATTGGAATCGATGAAAATGATCAACCAATCATATTAGACTTAAATGAAAAATATGATGGACCTCATGGTTTGATTGCAGGCATGACGGGAAGTGGAAAAAGTGAATTGATTATTTCAATGTTATTATCTATTGCGTTAAATTATTCCTATGAGGATGTACAATTCGCATTGATTGATTTTAAGGGTGGTGGAGCAGCGAATGTTTTAAAAACATTACCACATATTTGTGGAATCTTATCTAATTTAGATACTGTGAATATAGAAAGAGCTCTTGTCAGTTTTCGGAATGTTTGTATGCATCGTCAACAATTGATTGCACAGATGGATTTGTTGTGTGCTCAAAATATTTCTGATTTAAAATCTTATCGTAATCAAAGAATGAATCATCCTGAGATGGAGAATATTTCTGATTTATTAATTGTGATTGATGAATTTGCGGAATTGAAACGACTTCAGCCAGAGTTTTTAACAGATTTGATTTCTATCGCAAGAATTGGAAGAAGTTTAGGCGTTCATTTAATTTTATGTACACAAAAGCCTACAGGGATTATTAATGATGAAATATGGTCCAATTGTTCCTTTCAAATCGTTTTAAAAGTTGCGAATAAAAAAGATCTAGAAGAAGTGATACGTGTGAAAAACAATGTTGCTTTAACAGAGCCAGGGGAATTCTTATTCCACTCACAAAGTGTTTTGAAAAAGGGAAGAAGTGCATATACAAATACGTTTAGTAAAAGAAGCTCTTTAGAAGTTTTAGATCTCAATGGAAAGGTTATCTACCATGATGGAAAAGATTCTTTGACACAACAAATGGAGATTCTATCTTTATTTCATTCTGCACAGATTCCGCAACTTTGGTTACAACCTCTAGAACACTTATATTGGAATACACATATACCAAAGAATGTAATAGGGAAGATAGATGATTTTTATCATAGAAGATATTTAGATCTTTATCTATTTAAAGATGAAAAAAGAAATACAGTATTTTTATGTCAAGATCTAAATCAAAAGAAGAAATGTTTATTTTCAGTACTACAATCATTGTTAACACATTTCAACCAAGAAGAATTATTTGTATTTGATGATGTAGGAATCTTTACAAAAGAACAATATGTATTATGTTCTAATTGGATTGTGTTATGTTCTAGCCAATATGAAGAACAAGTAAAAAATACGATTCGTTATATAAAGAATTCTCAATCAAAAGAAAAGATATTATGTATTACAGATTTATCTAGATTTTATGAGTCAAAAGAAGAATATCGATTTTTGTTGAGAGATCTTTTAGAACATGCATCGTATTATCACGTTTTTATTGTTTTATTTGTTTCAAGTAGTGAAATATTGTCTTATCGAGAATATGCATTTATTCATAATCGATATGCATATTTCATCAATCACGCTACACAGATTCAACAATTTATAGAAACCAATGAAAAAGACATACCAAAGAATTGTGGAATCATGAAACTAGAACATTTAGTTTCTTTCCAATTGTATGAAGTAAATGAAAGACAATTATTAGATTCTTTAAGGAAGTATTCAAACCGAAAGAAACGGATAGAGATTCCTTGTATGCCTAAAGTGATAGATCGTAGAAATTATCATGGATATTGGATTCCTATTGGATTATCGTATAACAATTATGAGTGGGTGACATTAGAACCGAATCAAAGTATCTATGTTGTTTCGATGTATCCAGAAGAATGGGTCAATTATTTGAAACAAATGAAAAAGTATGCAAAATGTACAACAAGAAATAGTGAGGATGAAGATGATGGACAATTGATATTTCTTTCTTTAGAAGAATATCGTAAACAACATGAACAATATCCAGTGTTATATATTGGTACATCTTTTCAACAACAATATCTATTTCATTCAAAGAAAAAAATTGTTGAAGAATCACAAGCTATCTTTCTTAAGAATTATGAAAGTGAGTTATTAAAAGTATTATGATTACATTACTGATAACAGATTATTTATATGAGAAAGAATATGAAGTACGTGTTAGTTTACAACTTTCATTTTATGATTTGATACAGGAATTACGTTCTATGATTATCACTCATGAAAGTGTAGAAAAATGTGAAAGTGAATGTACATTGGTTTATGATGCATATACATTTCAACAATGTGATATTGATGTTTCTTTATCAACTTTGCATGTTGAAAGTGGAATGCACTTTATCATCTTGTGATAAACTAATTGCTGAGGTGATATTATGAAATTTAATGAAATGAAATATGAAAGACCAGATTATGAAGAGACTTCTGGGAAAATGAATGAACTTGTTGATCGATTAGAAAACGCAAAATCATCTGAAGAATTTTTGAAAGTTTTTTCTGAGTTAAATAAAATTAGAGTTCATATCCAAACAATGCGTATTTTGTGTGAGATTAGACATTCTATCAATACAAAAGATGAATTCTATGATAAAGAAAATGATTATTGGGATGAAACATCTCCAAAATATGACAATATTGATACAAGAATGATGAAAGCATGTTTGAATGCAACATTCAAGGACGAATTGTTAAAAGAAATACCAGAAACATTCTTTCAACTTGCAGAATGTAAATTAAAATCTTTTGATGAAAAGATCATTCCTACATTGGTATTAGAAAATAAACTCAATAGTGAATATGGAAAATTAAAAGCATCTGCGAAGATAGAATTTGAAGGTAAGACTTATAATTTATCAACGATTTCTTCTTTCTTAGAAGATGGTGATCGAAACAAGAGAAAAGCAGCATTTGATGCGAAAATGAAATTCTATGAAGAACATGAAAATGATTTTGATCGTATTTATGATGATATGGTGAAAGTTCGTACAGAAATGGCAAAACAACTAGGATTCAATAATTATGTTGAATTAGCGTATTACAGAATGAATCGTTTGGATTATGGTCGTCAAATGGTTTCGGAATATCGTAATCAGATTTTGAAATACTGCACACCACTTGCGTGTGAAATTGTTGAAAAACAAAGAAAACGTTTGGGATTGGATCATATAGCGTATTATGATTTGGATTTACATTTTAATAGTGGTAATCCAAAACCAAGAGGAAATCGTGATGAACTCGTAAAGAGTGCAGTGAAGATGTATCACGAAATGAGTCAAGAAACAGGGGATTTTATTGACTTGATGAATGAGAATAACTTATGGGATCTTGATTCACGTGAGAATAAAGAAATGGGTGGATATGAAACGGAAATTCCTGAATATCATGTTCCATTTATCTTCTCTAATTTCAATGGTACAAGTGGTGATGTAGATGTATTAACACATGAAGCAGGGCATGCTTTCCAAACATACATGGCAAAAGATATCAGCATTCCTGAAGTGAGTTGCCCAACGATGGAAAGTGCTGAAATTGATTCTATGTCGATGGAATTCTTTGCGTATCCTTGGATGGAAGAATTTTTCAAAGAAGATAGTGAAAAATATAAATATGATCATTTATCTCATACAATTACATTCTTGCCATATGGTGTACTTGTAGATCATTTCCAAGAAGAAGTTTATTTACATCCTGATTGGACACCTGCACAAAGAAAAGCTTGTTGGAGAGAGTTAGAAAAGATGTATGTTCCTTTTAAAAATTATGAAGGATGTGAACTATTAGAGAAGGGTTGCTGGTGGTATCAACAAAGCCATATTTTCCAAGGACCATTCTATTACATTGATTACACATTAGCACAAGTTTGCGCACAGGAATTCTTTATTCGTAAAGAAGAGAATGATTCCAAATATTGGAATGATTACTTACATCTATTAAAACTTGGCGGAACTAAATCATTCACAAAGCTTTGTGAAGAAGCACATATTGATATTCCATTTACAGAAGGTACTGTTCAAAAAGTAATGGAGAAATTAAAACAGAAGCTTGATTCTGTGGATGATACACAATGGAACTAAAAAAGACGACGACAATTGTCGTCTTTTAGTTTCCTCCAGTAAACGCAGATAAGAATTCTTTTGTTCTTTCACTTTCTGGATGATTGAATAATTGATCTGGACTACCTTGTTCCTCAATGATACCTTGATCCATGAATACTACACGATCTGATACATCTCTAGCGAAGCTCATTTCGTGTGTCACAATGATCATTGTTAATCCTTCTTTGGCGAGTTCTTTCATAACATTTAATACTTCGCCAACCATTTCAGGATCTAATGCGGAAGTAGGTTCATCAAATAACATGAGTTTTGGATTCATACAAAGAGCACGTGCAATTGCGACTCTTTGTTTTTGACCACCAGATATCTTTGAAACAGAAGCGTTTGCGAATTGATCCATACCTACTTTTGTTAGGTACATCATCGCTTTTTCTTTTGCTTCTTCACGAGATATTTTTAAAACTTTTACTTGTGGTAGAATACAATTCTCTAATACATTTTTGTTGTTGAAGAGGTTGAATTGTTGGAAACACATGCCAACTTTTGCGCGATATGCATTGATATTTTTTGTTTGAAGAATATCTTCGGAAAATACTGTGATTGTACCAGAATCTGGTTTTTCTAATAAGTTGATGCATCTGAGAAGGGTAGATTTACCTGAACCACTTCTACCAATCAAACAAACTACTTCTCCTTCTTCTACATTGAAGTCTACACCTTTTAAAACTTCAAGGCTTCCAAAGCTTTTATGAATGTTTTTAATTTCCACTAGAGACATAATCGCTATTTGCTCCTTTCTGAAGTTTTGTTTGTGTATAAGGCATACTGTTTGGATTTGTTGAACTCATTGGAACGGATACTGTTGTATCTTTGTTGATGTTCTTTTCAATCATATTAAGTATGAATGCACAAATGCTTGTTAGAATCAAATAAATCATTGCTTCAATGAAATAGACTGTTGTGAATTTGAATGTTGAACCTGCAATGGATTTGGATTGAAACATTAATTCTGTTATAGAAATAATCATTAATACAGATGAATCCTTAATATTAACAATCAATTCATTTCCTATCGCTGGGAAAGCATTTTTGATAGCTTGTGGTAATACGACAGAGAACATTGTTTGTGTATTGGACATTCCTAAACTACGTGCAGCTTCTGTTTGTCCAATATCAACAGCTTGAATACCAGAACGAATGATTTCTGCCATATATGCACCTGTATTCACTGTGATAACAAAACATGCGGCGGTGAAGTTATCCCAATGAATCACATCTAATAATGCATAATAGATGAATACAGCTTGTACCATCATTGGTGTGCCACGGAATACAGTGATATAAACATTGATGATGAAATCGATAATCTTTTTTAAGACTCTAGATGTCTTTGAAGCAGTGAGATCTAAGCGGATTGCCTTGATGCCACCAACGACTAGTCCAAGTAGAAATCCACATCCCGTACCAACCAAAGCGATGATCATCGTTGTTCTTACACCTAATAATAAACTAGGTGCGTATTTCGATAAAATTTGAATAATCGAATCAATATTCATTCATTATTCCTCACTAGCAGGTTGACGATTTACAGCTTCTTCCATCCAAGTATTTCTTGTATCTGTATCAATCGTAGCTAAAGCTTCTTGTAAAGAATTTAGTAATTCGTCATCACTCTTACGTACTGCGATAGAAACGGAAGTATCTGCTTCAAATCCTTTTCCTTCATCAAATCTAACGATAGCTAAATCAGAGTTTGCCGCAACAACACCATTGGCTACAGGTAATTCAGAAGTAACCGCATCAATAGAACCAGCTTGTAAAGCTTGAATAGCAGCTGGGAATGTTTCTGCAGCAGGCATATGGTTTACATTTGAAATCTGATCAATGACTTCATCATAGATTGTATTCATTTGACCTTGTACAGTAGCTCCATCGAGATCTTCTAAGCTTGTAGCACTAGCGTATTTAGAATTTTTGTTTACGATAACAACTTCTTCAGAAACATAATATGGATCTGTGAAGTTAACTTCCTTTTTACGTTCATCTGTAGCTGTCATACCAGCGATGATTGCGTCAATTTGATTGTTGTTTAAAGATAGAATCAAATTGTCCCAATCTAACTTAACGATTTCAACTTTCTTTCCAATTTTATCTGCGAGATTCTTCGCAACGACTACATCATATCCATCGCAATAGTCTACAGATGAAATAGGTTGTGTATATTCTCCTTCTTCTGTTGTTGACCAGTTGAATGGTGCGTAATTACACTCCATACCAACTCTTAAAGTATCAGATGAGGATGAAGTTGTGCTAGATGTAGTAGCTGTAGATGAAGAACATCCTGTTAATAAAGCAGCACAAGCGAGTAAAGTAAATCCTTTTCTTAATGTTTGATTCATAATCTATTCCTCCTAGAATATAAATAAAACCGCATGCGATATTACATACGGTCTTTTTTTGTTTTGTACGTATCTAATAGCGCCACTTCGTATGAAGGAGTGATATGAATGTTGTTCATATCCCCACGTAACACAATTGCCATGGTATTACGTTCGGCGATGATTGCCTTTCACATACTTCTTAGCTTGCCAGCTCCATATGCTACTCATCTGCATCGCTACCTCTATATGAGATTTTATTTATGCGACAAGTATACTACATAAATCAAACAAATCAACAATATTTTGTTATAATGTTCATCGGATGAATGGAATTATATTAGTAAAAAAGCCAAAAGGCATGACATCTTTTCAGTGTGTGTCACAAGTAAAACGCAAATTTAACGAGAGAAAAGCAGGGCATTCTGGTACTTTGGATCCAAATGCAGAAGGGTTTATGATTGTTGCGCTAGGGAAATGTACAAAGTATTTACAGTTTTGTGTAAGCAATCATAAGCATTACATTGCACAGTTTTCTTTAGGAAAAAATTATGATACACAAGATGTATGGGGAGAAGTGATTGCGGAGAAAGAATATCAAACACATTCTCAAGAAGAATTAGATATGATTTCTGAACGATTTATAGGGGATACAAAGCAAATACCACCAATGTACAGCGCAATCAAAAAGAATGGCAAGAAATTATATGAATATGCTAGAAATGGAATTGAAGTAGAACGTGAAGCAAGAAATATTCATATAGATTCTTTAATAGTAAAACAATTAGATGAAAATCTTTATGAAATGGATGCAGTCGTATCTAGTGGAACATATATTCGCACTTTGATTGAAGACTATTGTAAACAAATGAATGAACTGGGTTATATGACTTCACTAGTTAGAAGTGGAATTGAACACTTAAGTTTAGAAGATGCGGTAGAAATAGAAAATGTGAATGAAGAGCGTTGCATTGATCCATTAAAAGTTTTTGATTCAAAATGGAAAATCGTTGAAACAGAACAAGTAGAAGATATTAAAAATGGAAAAGTAATTCATTTAAAAGATTCTGGTGAGAAAGTAATTCTTGTTCATGAAAATGAAATATTAGCTGCATATGAATTGAAAAATGATACATTATATCATTGTGTAAGAGGGTTGTTTTAATGCGTATTATCAAGATGGGATTATATTCAAATAGAGTTTATACAAATCCAATGTGTGCTTGTATTGGATATTTTGATGGAATGCATAAAGGACATCAAGTATTGATTCAAAAAACAATTGAAATGGCAAAAAGAAAGCATTGCGAATCAGCATTGATTACTTTTGATCCAGATCCATGGGTTACAATCAAACATGTCAAAGATGTAAAACATATTACAACGATGCGAGAAAGGCTAAATCGTGCTGTTGAATATGGTATTCAAAATATCATTATTTTAGATTTTAGTTCTGATTTTGCCAAGCTATCACCTGAAGATTTTGTACAACAAATCTTATCAAAGATTTCCTTGAAAGGATTGATTTGTGGCTTTGATTTTCATTATGGATTTATGGGAAAAGGAAGTGCAGAAACCTTACAACAAACAGAAGGATTAGAAGTAGAAGTTGTACAACCAATTGAAGATGAACAAGGTAAGATTTCTTCTACACGTATTACAAAATGTATTGAAGATGGAAAAATGGAAGATGCGGCAGAAATGTTAGGATATTCCTTTCGTATTAGTGGCCTTGTCGTACATGGTAGGCATCAAGGTAACGCAATTGGTTTTCCTACCGCAAATATTCATTATGATCCTGAATATATTCTCCCAAAAAGTGGAGTATATGCTGGATTTGTAATCATTCAAAACAAGAAATATGGTGCAATGATCAATTTAGGACATAATCCAACATTTAATTATCGTAATGATTTATCTTTAGAAGCACATATTATTAATTTTAATCAAACTATTTATGGAAAGCATATCAGTGTAGAATTTATTCGCTTTATTCGTGATGAAAAAAGATTTTCATCAAAAGGAAATCTCATCATGCAGTTAGAACAAGATATTATTTCTACAAAGAAAATATTAAAAGAATATGAATGAACTATTTTTACAACAAATACAAGATATTCTACAAGAAGAATATCCTGAATATTTAAAATGTTTAGAAAAAGATGCATATCGTGGATTTCGTATCAATCCTTTAAAGACAAGTGAAAATCACTTCTTTGATAATGTTGATATTTTCCACGAAAAAAGTCCATATGCATTACATGGATATTATACTGATGATAAAAAATATGGGATGACGCCAGCATATCTTTCTGGTGCTTTTTACATGCAAGAAGCAAGCGCATCTGCAGCTGTTACAGTTTTGAATCCTAGAGGTGGGTTGAAGATATTAGATTTATGTGCAGCACCTGGTTCTAAAACAACACAAATTTTAGAGTTGTTAAATAATGATGGGCTTGTTGTATGCAATGAAATTGATCATAAAAGAAGTAAGATTCTATTAGAAAATGTAGAAAGAAATGGTGCAAGTAATTGTGTTGTCTTGAATAATGATACAAAAGATATCGCAAAACATTTTCAGGGATATTTTGATATGGTTTTATGTGATGCTCCATGCAGTGGAGAAGGTATGATGCGTAAAAACACTGAAGCGATTGATCAGTGGAGCCCTGAACTTGTTCAACATTGTGCATCTCTACAAAAAGAAATCTTAGAAAATGCATATTTATGTTTAAAAGAAAATGGCATTCTTTTATATTCGACTTGTACGTTAAATAAAATAGAAAATGAAAAACAAATTTCTAATTTTTTAGAGAAGCATTCTGATATGGAAATCATAGATGCTGATGTTTCTTTTGGAAGAAGTGCGTTTGATGAAGGTTATGAAACACATAAGGCGATTCGGATTTATCCTATGGATAAAGGAGAAGGACATTTTATTGCGAAAATGAGAAAGCATTCTTCTGATTCTATTTCTAAAATTAAAGAATTGAAATCAGATAAAATACCAAATGAAATATTGAAACTATTAGAGAATACATTAGAAAAACAATATCCATACCTGTATTATAAAAATAATCGTTTATATGGTGGAAGTCATTCATTTATTGATACAGGAAGATTACATCTATTAAGAAATCAAGTTTACATTGGTGAAATGTTAAAAGGGAGATTTGAATTCTCACATCATTTTTTTATGTCTTCTTATTCAAAATTCAAAAATAATTATGATATGAACGACAATGAAGTAAAAATGTATATGCATGGTGAACAAATTTCAGCGAATGTTCAAAAAGGGTGGTATGCGATGTGCTATCATGATTTCGTAATTGGTGGAGCGAAAAGTGATGGAAAAGCACTCAAAAATAAATTTCCAAAAGCATTTCGTCTTCGATAAAAGGAATATAGTATGGAATTAGAATTATTTGAATTTATAGAAGATACACTTTCATATTTTGAAAGGAAAAATCCTTCTTATGTATACGCAGAAGGAAAGATAATGGAAACATATCAAAAGCTATATCCACAAGAAAATAGTGAAGTGATTCATCTACATACAAGAATCAAAGGGAAAGATAGCTTAAAAGAAAAACTGATAAGAAATCATTTCTATTTGGATTATGAAACGCCAAAAGAAGCAATTGATAATTTACATGATTTAATAGGTATTACGGTAGAATGTAGATTTATTCGTAATGAAACGGAAATGTATCAATCTTTATTTACACATTTTATTAAACAAAAAGATGAGTATGCGGTATGTAAAGAAGATTCTAATTTGTATTTAAACTTAGCACAACCACAACCACAGCTACAAAGAAATGGGTTTACGATTTATCGTTTAGATGGCTATTATTTGTTTGGTGGAGAAAGAATTAATTATGAGTTACAAATTAAATCATTAGTTCATCATTTCTGGAGTAATATTGAACATGAAGTTGTTTATAAGAATCCTGACTTTGTCATGTATGATGCTTTTAATAAAGAAATGTTGGGTGCAATACGTGATAATTTAGACGTTGTAGATCGACAACTAGAAATCATGTATAACGAAATATCTAACCAATCTAAACAAGCGCAAATTGGAATGGATGAAAAAGGATTTAAGACATTCGTTGCTAGAAGCATAAATGAATTAGTGAATCGTAAAATGAAAGATTCTGTTGGATTTGCGACGGATTTCAAGAAATGTTCTGCGATATTAGCACAATATATCTATATTCGAGATTTTGTGAATGGTGAACATAATCAAGTCACAATGATTGATTATTTAGAATTATTGAATTATTTAAATGATTCAGAAATTGATTTTAAACAACAATTAGAATTAAGCAAACCATATCATTCAGAAGATCCATTTTGTGATATTTTAGGAAAATATTTTGAGAAAGAATTCAATCATAATTTCTTATGGCATATTTTTTTCTGCATGTTATTTGTGATTCGACCAGGGGATAATGATGAAGATTTTAGTGATTTTATAGAAGTGATTCGTATCTTGATCATTCAACCAGGATGGTTTGGAGATACATTTATGAAGATGTCGATTCAAGAAGGGGATACAATTAGAGATTTATTAGAAGAAACATTAGCGCAAGCTTTATGCGATGCTGATACGATTGAAATCGTACATGAAGATATGTTGTATGAATGTATGTTAAGATTTAGACAGAAAGTAAATGAATTAGATATGAAATATGATACATATGAAGAAATCCTGTTAGATAAAGATTCTATTGTTTCTTCTTTATATCATGATATTTATACAATCTTTCATTAAAGGAGAAATTCTTGTATAATATTCCAAGAAGAGGTGACAAATTATGGCACAAGATTATGTAGTATTAAATGAAACAGATGAAATTGGAATGGTTGCGATGAATAAAGCTGTATTTAAATCCATTTCTGAAATTAGTGTTGATGATATTGAAAACGCTGTAAGAATTCCAGAAACAACATTCACAAAACCATTCACAGTAAAGATTGAAGATAATAAGCTTCATATTACAGCTGATATTAAATTGAAGTATGGAGCTAATGTAAAAGCAACTTGTGAACTTGTACAAAACAAGATTTACGAGAATATTCAATTTATGACAGGTTTTAAAGCGACAGATGTAACAG
>CAVFDO010000042.1:0-17047 GCA_963621095.1 bacterium | reverse complement strand
TACGCTCTACCTTCTACTTCACTTCTTCTTACAGGCGCACGCATTGAAATTCTTACAAGAAAATAAAACCGCTTATTTAAGCGGTCATTAGTGGAGCTGACTGTTCTTCTTTTGTGATTAGCTCTATAATCGGATATCCTGTTTCTGTGAACTCGAATTCCGTTTCATCGGTTCCGAACCAGTTTAGGATGTCCTGGCCGTTGTTGCATGCGTTTTGTCTCACTTTATCACCTCTACGATACCCTTCGCCAGTCTAGCTGCTTTCTGCATGAGGCTGTTCTCCTCCAGGTATTCTAGTCCCGCTAGTGTAATCTTTGTATACTGCAGGTCTGTCAGCGTTGGCTTCGTATCTCCGATGTACTGCGTTTCCTGCGGTCCTTCTATGTATCCTGCGTGCAGGAGCTGGACGAGGATTGCATCTCTTGTGTTCTTGTCTGTCCCCAGTCTTTCGGGTGCTATCCTTTGCTCGTCGAACTCGTCAGCACTCATGCTGTCGCGCAGATTTTTCAGAATTTTGTATATGATCTTGTTAATTTCTGACATATGATTTTCCTCAAAACATAAGGACCTTTTGTTTCATGGCTTTCTACCGCAAGGGCTCTATTTTTAAAACTTCAGATAGCTTTTCTTCAATGACTGCGGTCCCTTTGTCAATCATGATATAAATTGAATCTTCAGACGTTTCGCCCTCCATGTCGAATGGTTCCGTAATACTCACTTCTCCTGTGATTTTTTCTCCATCCTTGAAGGTTACCTTTGCCCTTTCATTCATCCAGTTGTTTTCTTTGAACTCTTTTGATTCCATTTGTTTTTTCCCTCTCTATCAAGTGGCCATATATGAATTCCCTTTTTGGCATAAACTATCATAAAACTTTTTGTAGCCAACTTTGTATCTCCTCTAAAAACATAGCCTACTGTCGTATCGCTATCAAGTATTTTTTCTTTATTTGTCCAGTTTCCTTTTCTATCATAGATATTTGTTCCCGTTTGGGCGTATCTTTTTATCAATTCTAGAATTTCGTCGTCCGTTAGTATTATTTCTGATATGTGCTCACCTTCTTTTAGTTTTGCCTCGTATTGTTGATACGTTTGGGTTCCAGGTCTGTGCTTGTTCTGATGCCCGACCACTTTGTTTAGATTGAAGTCGCTTATGTAGATGAGCTGGCCTGTAATAATTGAATTTTTATATTCTATCGCTGACCGTTTGGGCCACACAGTCGAAGAGATGCGCAAGACATACGCTCATATTTACGAAGAAGCACGAGGCGACCTGCGCTCCGTGTTGAATGAAATATTCTAGAAATTGTGACTCATTTGTGACTCACGAAAAACAAAAACCGCTTATTTATGCGGTTTTTTGCGTGTTTATGGAGCTGACGGGAGTCGAACCCGTGTCCAAGAGTAGTCCCACATTCAAGTATCTACAGTTTAGTTCACTGTTCAATAAGACAACGACTATGACAATGAACGAACGATCGTTGAATTTGTCTATTGATTTTCATGCGTTCTCTATAGACATCAAGAACACCTTATCCACGTGGTCCTGGCATACCAGGTGCGAATCATAATCAGTGGCCGACTATGAGACTGTGCAATGCTGCGTATACTTTACGACTTAGGCAAATGCGTAGTTAACGTTATTGTTAGCGTTTAAATTTAGTTGATGATTAGGTCATCACTCCACTGCAACCTGAATCAAACATAAACCTGTCGAAACCATGACAACCCCATGAATGATACATCTGTAATATAACATGAATACGAGAAAAGGCAAGTCTTATCCTCTAGATTTCATTGCCTTTTCCATTTCTCTTTTCGCATCACGAATCTTATCTGATTGACGCTTATCATAGAGCGTTTTACCTTTTGCCAAGGCAATTTCTAGCTTTGCCCTACCATTCTTCAAATACATTCTAACTGGTACGACTGTATATCCTTTCATTCGGATACTGTCATAGATTTTACGAATTTCTAATTTATGAAGTAAAAGTTTTCTATCTCTTTCTTCATCTACATTGAAGATATTTCCATAACTGTAGTTAGAAATATGCATTCCTTTGATCCACGCTTCTCCTTTATAGATAGAAATATAGGAATCTTTGAATTGTACTTTTCCTGCACGTATAGATTTAATTTCAGTACCAGTTAATTGAATTCCACACTCATATCGATCATCTAAGAAATAGTCATGCGAGGCTCTTCTATTCAACGCTACAGTTTTTTCTTTACCGTTTCTTTCTGCCATTACTTCTCCTTCCATTTCTTCTAGAACGAACATGGTTTCTAGATGTTGTTTTTCTCTTATTATTTTTTCCAGTGATAGTTTTTCCATTCTTTCCAACTAAGACAAAGTCAATTTCACCTTTCATCTTATTAGCATTTAAACAACTAACCATCACTTTCATTCCAACGCGATACACTTTATGTCTTCTTGTACCCACCAATTGCATACGATCTTGATCATAACTATAATAATCATCTCGCAATGCATTCACACTCACTAGTCCTTCGACTGTGTTTTCTAATTGCACATAGAACCCATATGCCTGTACACCTGTAATGATACCTTCTGCCTTTTCATGTAAATGATCTAACATATACTCAGCTTTCTTCATATCATCACAATCATATTCCGCATCTGTACTTTCTCTTTCTCTCAAAGAAGATTGTTCAGCTGCTTCTTGACATTTTTCTTCATCAAACTTTCTTTGTGAAAGATCTAAGCATTGTTCAAAAGAATATTTTCTTAACATTCTATGAACCATCAAATCAGGATATCTACGAATTGGAGAAGTAAAGTGTAAATATTCTTCTTCCGCAAGTCCAAAGTGTCCAACACAATTACTATCATACACAGCTTTTGACATGCATCTTAATAACATCATACTTAAAACAGGATATTCTTCTGTATCTTCTATAGAACTCAAATATCTTTGAATTTCGTTTGGATAAATATCACCTTTAGACAATACAAGTTTGTGTCCTAACATCTCAGATACATGAATAAAATCTTTGATTCGTTTTGGTTGTGGTTCTTCATGAATACGATAAACACTAGGAATTTCTTGCCATTTCATAAAGTTAGCAACACAAACATTTGCTGCAACCATGCAGTCTTCAATCATTTCTTCCGCATGTCCTCTTTCTTTTGGATGAATATCAATTGGATGCCCATTTTCATCTACTATAATTTCACTTTCTTTCGATCCAAATTCAATAGCACCTTTTTGTGTTCTATGTCTTCTGATTGCATCTGCACAATCTCTCAAATCAAAGAATAAACTTCCTAGATGTTCATATTCTTTTTGTAATTTTAAATCACCATCTAATATCTTATTGACATTGTTATACGTCATTCTTTCTGTAGAACAGATAAAAGAAGGATAAATGGAATAATCTATTACCTCTCCATCATAATTCACATTCATATCACATGTTAGTGTCAATCTAACAACATGAGGATTTAAAGAACAAATTCCATTACTTAATTCATGAGGTAGCATCGGAACAACACGATCCGTCACATAGGTAGAACAACCTCTTTTAAAAGCTTCTTCATCTAAAGGTGTTCCTTCTTTAACATAATGTGATACATCCGCAATAGATACTTTTAAATTATATCCATCTTTTGTTTTACTAACAGATACCGCATCATCAAAATCCTTAGAAGAATCCCCATCAATTGTAACTGTATTAATTTTTGTTAGATCTGTTCTACCTTTTTTCTCTTCTTCTAAAACAACTTGAGGAATCTCATGTACTTGTTGCATGACTTCTTCAGGAAATTCCGCTTGAATATCATGATCTAAAAGAACAGATAATATATCAACACCCGGATCATCTTTATAACCAATTTCTTTTATAACTTGTACAACCATTGGTTTACTATAAGATACAATATCACATACAACCTTCATTCCATCAATTGGAACAAATTCTTCACTTTGCATGACTTTAATCGTTTTATTTTGTAACTTTTCATCATCCGGAATCAATACCAAACCACGTTTTGTATTGAAATATGTTCCAATAATATGATTCTTAGCTCTTTTAATAACTTTAATCACTTCTCCATAAGATTGCCAAGGAGAACATTTCACCAAGACAATATCACCATGTAATGCACTATTTTGATCTTTTGCATCAATACGAATTGATTCTTGATTTTCAATATCAATAAATCCCATTCCTGCTTTATTAATAGAAATCTTACCTTCTATAATATATGCTTGTTTACGATTTTGATATTGCCCACCTTCTGCTTTAAATAATAAATACTCTTTACATAATTCATCCAATGCATTTGATAATGCATCACGTTGTGCTTCAGAATGCATGTTAAAAGCGTCTACAATATTTGTAAACTTTCTTTTTCCTTTTGGATGTTCCTCAATGTACTTTAATATTTGTTCTTTTAATTCTTCCATCATATTTAAAATAAAAGCCGGCAAACCCGGCACTTTGTTAGACGATACGAATGATAATAACTAATGCAAAGAAAACAATTCCAAGCACTAATGTAATATTTGAAATGACCTTTTCAGATCCTCTTTCTTTCACATTTGCAAACAAGTTCAATCCACCATTTCCAGTGAATGCACCTGACATACCATCTGTTTTACCACTCTGCAACAATGATAATACAATCATTAATGCAGATACAATCATTAAAATTGCATCCAACATGAATAGCTCCTTTCGTGCGCTTTTAGATTATAACACTGGTTAATTGTTCATGCAATGTCAACTACCATAGGAACAACCAGTATCACAACCCTTTGCATTATTTTCTTCTTGTATTTTTTTAATTTCTTGAATTGATTTAGTTAATTCATTTTTTAGATTATCTTTTCTTTCTTGTGTCCAATAATCTTCTGGGGAGATTTCATCACTATCGTTCGTATTACTTTCTCCATTCCAAGCTTGAATCTTTCCATTATTTATAAATAATACTAATGGCATATAAATCAATGGTTTTCCATCATTTCCATATAGGACAACATCTTCATTACCAGATTCATTTTGATCAATTAATAACTGTGCTATTTCATCATAGAAATCACGATCATCTTCTTTATCAATATGAATATTATAATAATACGCTCGAGTATCTTCTTCTTTTAATACATCATTCAACATTGGTATATATGCTTGACACCAAGGACATTCAGGAAAACTAAAATACAAGATTCCAGTACCATGTTCAATAAATGTTTTTAAATCATCTTTCTGCATGATATCAAATTGATTATCACTTGATAAATTACTATAGATGTCTGATAAAACAACTTCTTCACTTTCCGTTTCACTCGTAGAAGTAACACTACTTGTTTGTTGACTACTGCATCCAGTAATCATCAATAATAAACTTAAACATGTTAAGAATTTTTTCTTCATACAAAACTCCTTCAATGGGTCATATTCTAAAGATGTTCACACAAACATGCAAGTGAAACGATTATACAATTGTATGTTCATCTGACATATAAACAATTCGATCTCCCATTGCCTTGGCAAATTGTTCATCATGCGTTGCGATAAGCATTGTTTTTCCACTCTGTTTTAATTCAATTAAAAATTCATTTAACCACTTTTGATTCTTTGTATCTAAAGAAGCCAATGGTTCATCTAAAATCAATAAATCAGGATTTTGTGCTAAAACACATCCTAATGCTACTTTTCTTTTTTCTCCGCCACTCAATTGATATGGTGAACGATCTTTTAACTTTTCTAAATCTAACAAATGTAAAATATCATTTACTCTTTGATGTATTTCTGCATCACTCAAATTCATTTGAGAAGGCGCAAACGCAATTTCTTCATACACATGTGTAGAAAATAGCTGTACATCACTATTCTGAAAAACATATCCAATTTTTTGATGAAATGTCTTAGATAACTTAGAATCTTTTAAAGTCTCAGAATTAATTTTCATTCCTTCAAACCAATAATTTCCTTTAAAATCTAAAAGTCCATTACAAACTTTCAATAGCGTTGATTTCCCACAACCATTATTTCCCATCAAGACAACACATTCACCTTTTTCAATCGATAAAGAAATACCATCTAAAACTTTCTCATCTTCATATGCATATGTAATATTTTCTAGCTTTATGATTTCCATATCTATCTCCCAAATTTCAAAAAAACAAGCAATTCCACTAACATCATTCCAATCATGAAATAATCTATCTTCATCAAATGTAATTTCATATGATTATAATATGTTCCATTAAATCCTCTACATTTCATAGCGTCATTCATATCTTCACTATATTTCATAGAACGAATAAATGTCATTCCCCCAACATTCATCATAGAACGATCTTTTTTTGGTAACTTTCCTATCATTCTACATTTTAACGCAATCATTATTTCTTTACAGATCTTAGATAACATCACAATATACTTAAATGTCATATCTAGTGTAAGAATAAAAACATCTGGAACATGTAAGGCTTTTAAACAAGAAATAATTTCATTACTTGTATGATACGCATTATAGGTATAAATCAAAGATGAAGATAATAGTACTTTTAATGTAATTCGAATAAACGTTTTACTATTTCCTAGAAACAAAGTTGGTAATAATATCAATGCACAAAAAGCAGCCGCAACAACTCCACCATGAACAATCCTTACCATTACTTCGCTTTTCATCATGCACAAAAGAATCAAAAACAAAGCTAATAAAAGATATGTAAATAACATATTTGTAGATAAAGAAACACATAAAATTGTTTCTATCACAAAGATTAAATCAATCAGTGCATTTTGTTCATATCTTTTTATATTTATTTTTTCAAATCTTTGTATTGAAGAAATCAATTCTAGAATCGTTCTATCAACAAAAGCCGAACTAGATTTTTCGGCTTCGTATTTTTCTTCTTTTGTTAACCAATTAGGAATATCTTTCATGCGTTTTTCTTTTTCGTTGTTGAAATCATTTTAAAAATAATAATTAATAATGCAACACCAATGATTGCACTCAAATAATACGTAAATACTGCAGGTAATCCATTCAAAGAATAATCAGGCATAATTGACTCAAATGAAAAACCATTCTGCATACCACTAGGAACATAACCAATCTGTTCAATTAATTCTTCATTGCTCCATTCACCCCAAGCTGTACCTTGTGCGATAAGACCTAAAGGAACCAAAGCAGTTAGTACACCTAATAATAAATAAATAGGTTTATTTGATTTCACTTCACTATTTACAAGATTTGGTTTTGTTTGATACAAATAAGACAATACACCAGTTGTAAAGATAGCTTCCACAAATCCAAATAGAACCAAATGTTCCATCATCATCGCTGGAATACTAACACTTAAACTATATGGACAATATAATGCATTACCACTAGCATCTTTAAATAAGATTGGTTGAATACCAAACTCTATTGCCGCAAATAATGCCGCAATATTAATTGCCACATAAGAAGCAATGAATGCAGAAATTAAATTCGTAGATTTCTTTTCACTCTTTCTTGTGAATAATTTATATAAATAATAACCAACATAAGGCAAAATAAATGCCATATTAAAACAATTTGCACCGAAAGATAGAATTCCACCATCTCCGAATAATACTGCTTGTATCAATAACGCAACACTTACTGCAATACATGCCGCATCAGGTCCTAATAGTATCGCCAATAATGTTCCACCAATCGCATGTCCTGAACTTCCTCCAACGATAGGAATATTAAACATCATCGCAACAAAGCTAAATGCCGCACCAACTCCTAACATTGGTAAATGATCTTGATCTAAATGTGTCTTAACATTTTTACTAGCTTTGTACCAAACAGGTGCCATTGCCACAGTTAAAACAGCGCACGTTGATGGTGATAAATAATTCTCTGGAATATGCATATAATAAAATCCCCCAAACTCTCTATTATTAAACCATTTAAAGTAAACTTTAAGTCAATACTAAAATTTTATCATAAACAAGCAAAAAAAGAGATAGAAGATTTCTCTCATACCTCTTTATCAATCCAATTTTACAATGAATTATTCAGCTGAAGAAAGAGCTTTAACATTGTAGAAAGCTTTTCTTCCACGGAATTCAGCAACATCGCCTAATTCTTCTTCGATTCTCATTAATTGGTTGTACTTAGCAATACGGTCTGTACGGCTCATAGAACCAGTCTTGATTTGACCAGCGTTTACACCAACTACAAGATCAGCGATTGTGCTGTCTTCAGATTCACCAGAACGGTGAGATACTACAGCTGTGTATTGAGCTTCCTTAGCCATTTCGATAGCATCTAATGTTTCTGTTAATGTACCAATTTGGTTAACCTTGATCAATACAGCGTTAGCAACACCAAGTTCAATACCCTTCTTAATGAATGTTGTGTTTGTAACGAATAAATCGTCACCAACTAATTGAACCTTGTCACCAAGTCTGTCTGTTAGCTTTTTCCAACCTTCCCAGTCGTTTTCAGCAAGACCATCTTCGATAGAAATTAATGGATATTTCTTTGTCCATTCTTCGATCATATCGATCATTTCATCAGATGTCTTTTCGCCTTGTCCAGACTTAGATAATTCATATTTACCTGTTTCTGGGTTATAGAATTCAGAAGAAGCTAAGTCCATAGCGAATGCGATATCTTCACCTAGTTTGAAACCAGCAGCTTCAACAGCTTCCTTCATGAGTTCTAGAGGTCCTTCATTCTTGAGTTCTTCTAGAGGTCCAGAACCATTAGCTAATGAGGATGGAGCATAACCACCTTCATCACCTACACCTGTATCATAACCATACTTCTTAAGAACTTTCTTTAAAGCATGGAATGTTTGAGCACCCATACGAACTGCTTCGTGGATAGACTTAGCACCTACAGGCATTAACATATATTCTTGGCAGTCAACTGTAGAATCAGCGTGAGAACCACCATTTAATACGTTCATCATTGGAACAGGTAATACTTTACCATTTGTACCACCGATATACTTGTATAATGGAAGACCACAAGAATCAGCAGCAGCTCTAGCAGCAGCTAATGATACAGCTAGTGTAGCGTTAGCACCTAGGTTGCTCTTGAATTCTGTACCATCAAGGTCAATCATTGTCTTATCGATTAAAGCTTGATCAAATACATTTAAACCAAGAACAGCTGGAGCAATCTTTTCATTTACGTTAGCTGTAGCTTTTAATGTTCCTTTACCATCAAATCTTTCTTTGTCACCATCACGAAGTTCAAGAGCTTCTCTTTCACCTGTGGATGCACCTGATGGAACGATTGCACGTCCCCAAGCACCGGACTCAGTTGTTACTTCACATTCTACTGTTGGGTTACCACGAGAGTCTAAAACCTCACGTGCGTGTACTTCAGCAATTGGATCTACAAAATTAGGCATCTTATAATTTCCTCCTATGATTACCTATATTTCAAGAGTTAAAAACTCTATGAAAACTTACTTAGTTGCGTCAACTAATTCTTTGAAAGAATCAACTTTCAAGGATGCACCACCAATCAATGCACCATCAATATCTTCACAAGCCATATATTCTTTAATGTTATTTGGCTTTACAGAACCACCATATTGAACTCTTACAGATTCTGCTGTAGCTTCATCATATAATTCTTTAACTGTATCTCTTACAAGCTTGCAGCACTTTTCTGCAGTTTCAACATCAGCAGACTTACCTGTTCCAATAGCCCAAATTGGTTCATAAGCAATAACGAGCTTTGAAACCTCTTCACTTGTTAAACCTTCAAGTGATTCCTTGATTTCTGTAGAAACGACTTCAGCAGTCTTTCCTGCATCATATTCAGCTTCTGTTTCACCAACACAAAGAATAGGTGTGATATCAGCAGCGAATAATCTCTTAGCCTTAGCTGCACAATGTGAAGATGTTTCTGCATAATATTCTCTTCTTTCAGAGTGACCAATAATACAGTAAGTAATGCCTACTTCTTTTAACATTGGTACAGAAACTTCTCCAGTATAAGCACCGGAATCTAATTCATTGCAGTTTTCAGCAGCAACCTTAATAGCACCTGCATTTTCAACTGCGATAGCTAAATCAATGTATGGTGCGCCAATACCATATTCAGCAGCTTCATTACCTGTTACATATCCCTTGATACCTTCGAAGAATTCTTTAGCTTCGCTAGGTGTCTTGTTCATTTTCCAGTTTCCGAAGATAATTGGTTTTCTTGCCATGTCTATATTACTTCTCCGGGATAATTGCTACACCCGGTAACTCCTTTCCTTCCATGAATTCTAGAGAAGCACCACCACCTGTAGAGATGTGTGAGAACTTATCAGCGAATCCAAGATTCTTAGCAGCACTTGCAGAGTCACCACCACCAATAATTGTAGTAGCACCTTCAAGAGATGCAATTGCCTTACAAACTTCGATTGTTCCATTTGCATATTCAGGCTTTTCGAATACACCCATTGGTCCATTCCAGAATACTGTCTTAGCACCTTCAAGTTGTTTTGTAAATAATGCAACTGTTTCAGCACCAATATCTAATCCTTGGTAACCATCATCAACTTGTCCAGCTTTAACTGTCTTAATATCTGTAGCGTTGTCAAATGCATTAGCTTCAACTGTATCTACAGGAAGGAATAACTTTCCTTCACCCTTTTCTAAGAATTCCTTAGCTAAATCTTCCTTATCAGCTTCTAATAAAGAATCACCAATCTTTCCACCAGTAGCAGCAGAGAATGTATATGACATACCACCACCGATAAGAACCTTATCAGCAATCTTTAATAAGTTTTCAATAACACCGATCTTATCAGATACCTTAGCACCACCTAAAATTGCTACGAAAGGTCTTTGTGGGTCATTTAATGCACCACCAAGTACATTTAATTCCTTTTCAACTAAGAAACCAACAGCAGCACATCCTGCAGGTAAGTTACTTGGAATACCTACTGTAGAAGCATGAGCTCTATGAACAGAACCAAATGCATCTTCAACAAATAAATCACCTAAAGAAGCCCAATATTTTCCTAATTCAGGATCATTCTTGGATTCACCCTTTTCATAACGAGTGTTTTGCATAAGAACGATTGATCCATCTTCTTGAGCCTTAACAGCGTCTTCAAGTTCAGCACCACGAGTTGCATTTACGAACTTAACTGGAGCGCTTTGTAACTTAGCTAAGCAATCAGCAACAATGCTCATATCATTCTTAGCCTTGTCTTCTTCTGTCTTAACCTTTCCTAAATGAGAAAGTAATAATACTTTAGCTCCATTTTCTGTTAAGTAGTTAATCGTTGGAAGTGCAGCTCTGACACGATTATCGTCAGTAATTACACCATCCTTGTGTGGAACATTAAAGTCTACACGAACAATGACATGTTTTCCTTTAACATCCAGATCTTTTACTGTAATCTTAGACATGTAAAAAAATTCCTCCTAATTTATGTCATCATTATAACACTCACTCAACTCGTTGAAAAACACAAAAAACATTTTTTGTGTAATATTTCACGAATTTTCTATAGAACTTCACAAATCATTCACTTATTTTAAATTTGTAAGCCGTTTCAAACATAACAACAATTTAAAAAGAGGAGAATTTTTTCTCCTCCATTTCATTTCTTAGTTATCTGCCCAATTACAGATTTCATAGTACAACTGCTCATAGATACTTGCAGATTGATCCCATGATACATCTGTTGTCATAGCACTCTTAACAAGACCTTTCCATCCTGGTTTGTTTGTGTTGTATTGTTCAACAGCCCATCTTAATGTATAGACCATATCATCTGCATTTGCAGCCCAAAATGAGAAACCATTACCTTCACCTGTATATTGATTGAATGGTTGAACAGTATCTTTCAATCCCCCAGTTTCTCTTACAACTGGTAAAGAACCATAATGCATCGCAATCAATTGGCCAATACCACAAGGTTCATATAAAGAAGGCATCAAGAACAAGTCACTTCCAGCATAAATCAAATGTGCAAGATCTTCATTGTATCCACAATAATATACTGCTTGTCCTTTATATTCTTCTTCCATCCATTTAAAAGCATTTTCAGCGTTTGCTTCACCTGTACCTAATACAACAAATTGAACACCCATGCCCATGATTTCACGAATTCTATCTGTAATCATGTAAACACCTTTCTGGTTTGTTAAACGAGATACAAGGCCAATCAATGGTTTCTTATCATTTTCTTCTAATCCTAACATCTTCTGTAACGCAAGTTTATTTGCTTTCTTACCAGAAGCATAAGAACGAACATCATAATTCTTAGATAATAGTTTATCTTTCTTTGGATTCCATAAATCTACATCGATACCATTTACAATGCCCCATAGATCACCTCTACGATATCTCAACACTGCATCCATTCTTTCTCCATATGTTTCTGTTAAGATTTCATTTGAATAAGTAGGAGATACAGTTGTAATCTTATCCGCATACACGATACCAGCTTTCATAAATGAAATACCAGAATCAAACTTAATCGATCCATCATCGAAATAGCTATAATCTAAGCCTAAACATGTAGGTAACATGTCAACGCCAAAGTTTCCTTGGAAAGCCATGTTATGAATTGTATAAACATGTTTGATTGATTGATAACGATAATCATCAGCGTAACAAGCATGGCATAATAATGGAATCATACCTGTCTGCCAGTCATTAGAATGAATGATGTTTGGCCACCAATCAATGAAATAAATCATATCTAATACTGCACGTTGGAAGAATGCGAAACGTTCACCATCATCATCATATCCATAAAGACCTTCTCTTTCAAAATATCCTTGATGTTCAATGAAATAGTAAACAACGCCATCTGCCGTAGCAGTATAGTATGTAGCTGGTTGATCGATCCAACCTGAATGAATCTGTATCGTACCAAGTTTTGTTAGCTTGTCGTAATGTTTTTCGATAATTTTGCTGTAAAGAGGAAGTACGACTCTAGCGTCATGTCCTTTTTGTACCAATGCTTTTGGTAAAGCACCAATAACATCCGCAAGTCCTCCTGTCTTTACAAATGGCAAGCCTTCTCCTGCCACGAAAAGAATTGATCTTCCCATAAAAACCTCCTTTAGATACGGTCTCTTCTCTTAACGTATACTGGTTCTTCTGCTGTTCCCTTCAATTCCTTGACATGGTGGATAATTGCGTATTTATCTACGATAACATGATCGAGTTTTGCACGTTCTCCAATATAAGCCCCTGGCAAAATAATTGAATTTTTGATTACAGCACCTTCTCTGATTGTAACATTTCTTGAAATAACGGAATCACTAACTTTTCCTTCAATGACACAACCATTCGCAATAACACTGCCTGTAACACTAGATGTCTTACCATAAACAGTTGGTGCAGAATCGTTTGTTTGTGTATAAATTGGCCAACCTGGTTTAAATAATCCTTTCGCTGTAGAACGATCTTTTAATTCCATTGTAACTCTAAAGTATTCTTGTAATGTATTGATACATCCAACAAATCCTTTAATGCCATAGCCTGTTACTGTTAATTCTTCCAAAGAGTCATTCAAAATATCTCTAAACCAATATAAGGAAGAAGTTTCAGCTGCTTTCTTAACTAATTTGATAAATAGATCTTTACTTAAAACATAAGCTTCTAAAGATACAGAAACACTCTTTTTCTTACCACGATTGTGACCAATTTCTGTTACTCTCTTTTCTTTATCCAATGTTAATGTATCACAACCCAAGAAACGTTCTTTTCCATCTGTTGTGTTTGTATAAAGAACTGTAATATCAGACTTTGATTCAATATGTTGTTGTAAAACATTTGTGAAATCCAAACTATATACAAAGTAACTTGGAGCTACAATGACATATGGATTATTGTCTTCTTCAATGTATTGCATATTTAATATATAGTTCGCAATATCATTGTTATAAACTTCTGCAGCAAATGGCTTTTCTCCATATAAGATTCTTAATTCACCACGCTTTGAGTTAATGTTGTATTGTTGACCTGAACCTAAATGTGCATATAAGTTACGAGGTTTTTCTTTACAATATACATGAATATTATCAATTCCAGAATTTGTCATATTAGAAAGTATAAAGTCAATAATTCTATATCTTCCTAAAAATGAGATTGCAGGAACCGGTCTATAATCATCAAGACCGCCTACGTTAGCCTGGTTATTTTCAAAACTAATAATTCCTAATGCTTTCATGTCGGCCTCCTTACTCTGCATACTTCTTCGCAACAAGTTCAATGTGCTCGGACTTACTAGAACCTAATACTGCTCCTGGTGCAACTTCTACATCATCCGCAACGATGCAACGTGTTACCTTTGCACCTTCACCAATTTTAGCGCCTGGTTGAATAACAGAATCTACTACCTTAGCACCTTTCGCAATTTCAGCGCCAGTACCAATGACTGAGTTCTTAACGTCACCTAATACAATGGAACCTTGTGTGATATATGCATTATTGATTTTAGCTTCTTCGCCAACAAATGTTGGTAATGAATTAACATTTTCTGTATAGATTTTCCAACCAGCATCTCCAAGATCTAATTGGTTGTCAGAATCTAATAAATCCATGTTACTTTCCCAAAGTGAATCAACAGTACCAACATCTTTCCAATATCCTTTGAAACGATATGCTGCTAATCTTCTATGATCATTCAAATATGTTGGAATAATATCTTTACCAAAGTCATGAGATGAATTTGGATTCTTATCATCAGCTAAAAGATATTTACGTAATGTCTTATAGTTGAAAATGTAAATACCCATTGAAGCTAAATTACTCTTTGGGTGTTCTGGTTTTTCTTCAAATTCTTGAATCATGTCATCCTTGTCACAATTCATAATACCAAAACGTGTTGCTTCTTCTAAAGTTACTTGAAGTACCGCAATTGTAGCGTCTGCTTGTTTTTGTTGATGGTAAGCAAGCATCTTTTCGTAATTCATCTTATAGATATGGTCACCAGATAAGATTAATACATATTCTGGATTTACACTATCCAAGAAATCGATATTTTGTGTAATGGCGTCTGCAGTTCCCCTAAAAACATCTAAACCTTTGTCATCTGTTTCTCTTGGTGTTAATACATATACACCACCATCGTTTGTGTCTAAACCCCAGAACTGATCTTTGGCAACATATGCATTTAAAAGAACAGATTCATATTGTGTTAAAACACCTACTGTTGAAATACCTGAATTTGCACAATTACTAAGTGGAAAGTCGATGATGCGATATTTACCGCCAAAATGAACGGCAGGTTTCGCAACCTTTTTGGTCAGCTCATGCAAACGACTACCTCTGCCGCCCGCAAGAATCATTGCTGCCATGTTGTTAGCTCTCATTATGATTTGCCTCCTGATTTCTATTTATGTTACCGCTTACATTATAATACACTTCTATAACTATTTCATGTTTTATTTAAATATTTACAATAATTTCTCACAATTGATATGAAATACAAACTTCCAGTTATCACAACTGTACCGTTTTCACATTGTTCCATTGCCTTTTGAATCGCTACTTTATAATCTTTTTCAACGATAGAACCATCTACATATAAATCATCTACTGTATCTGCTCTTTCATTTTCAAATTGTGTAATCATCAATACATCACAATTTCTTTTTAACATCGATGCCATTTTATGCACCTCTTTATCTTTTAATGCAGAAAATACACAATAGATTGGTCTCTTTAATACTTGCATAGATTGACATAATGCACGAATACCTTCTTCATTGTGTGCTCCATCGATCATTACAACTGGATCATCATATACTTTCTCAAATCTACCTTTCCAAAAACTATTCTTCAAAGCATCTTTTACAGTTTGATCTTTAATATTGATACCTAATATTTTAGAAGCTAGTAAAGCCAAAGATGCATTGTGATATTGATATAAGGCAATACTTGGAATTTCATACAATGTATTCTCATAAGCAAAGATATGGTTTTCTTTCACAAAATAATTCTTCAAAGGAATCATGCGTGCATGTTTCCTTTGAATGTTTTTTTCAATGATGTTCTTTGCGTCATTGCATATATTTCCAATCACACAAGATGTATTTTTCTGTACGATACCTACTTTTTCATATGAGATTTGTTGAATTCTATTTCCCAATAAATTCATATGATCATAACCAACACTTGTAATCACACATAAATCTGGTCTACAAATGACATTCGTACTATCAAGTCTTCCACCAAGTCCCGTTTCAATAATTGCGTAATCTACTTTTTCATCCAAGAACCAACGAAACGCAATACACGTATCAATTTCAAACATTCCCAAATGATATTCTTCTATGACATCTTGCATCTCTAAAAGATACTTCATAAATGCTTCATGAGAAATATAATCCTCATTGATTCTAATACGATCACGATGTGTAATTAAATGTGGTGATGTAAACATCCCAACTTTATAACCTTGTGAAACTAAAATATCTTTTAAATAATTACAAGTACTTCCTTTACCATTTGTACCTGCAACATGAATACAATGCAAATGATCTTGTGGATCATAATACATTTTTAATACTGTTTTTATAGGAGAAAGGCCATGATTTTCATTTCTTCTTTTCATGACCCATTCTTCATCTATATATTCTCTATTTGCCAATGGATTGGCTCCTTTCCATGTTCTATCAAGAAAGTATTTGTCTTAGAAAAATGCTTGCACCCAAAGAAACCATGATACGCAGATAATGGTGAAGGATGTGCACATTCTAATACGAGATGTTTTTTTGTATCGATCATACTGGCTTTATTTCTAGCGTTTCTGCCCCAAAGTAAAAATACGATTGGAGAATCTTTTTCATTCAATTTTTGAATCGTATGATCTGTAAATATTTCCCATCCTTTTCCAGCATGAGAATTTGCTTTTCCTTCTTCAACGGTCATGACCGTATTCAATAGGAATACCCCCTGTTTTGCCCATGGCATCAAATATCCATTATTTGGAATATAACATCCAATATCATCCTGTAATTCTTTATAGATATTGAGAAGTGATGGTGGAATCTTGATTCCAGGGTTTACAGAAAAGCACATTCCATGCGCTTGATGTAGTTCATGATATGGATC
>CAVFDO010000041.1:0-17540 GCA_963621095.1 bacterium | reverse complement strand
CCTTCTACGTTTTCTTCAGTATCATTTAAGATATCAGCTAAACTTGTTACTGTTGTACGTGGATTATCAATTAATAATTCCAATAATTTTTTTGTATCCATGATTCACTCCTTTATTTCTGACAAGAATTCTTCAATTCTTCCTAATGCTGTTTGTAAATGTTCCAATGAATATGCATAAGATATTCTCGCAAACCCTTCACCGCTTTGCCCAAAAGCAGTACCAGGTACAATTGCGACATTCTTAGATTCTAATAATTTCATACAAAATTCATCACTACTCATTCCAGAAGAAGATATATTAGGGAACACATAGAATGCACCTCTAGGCTCAAATGTATGTAATCCCATTTCATTCAATTTACGAACGCAATACTTTCTTCTAAAATCATATTCATTTTTCATCAATTGAATTTCTTCATCACATTCAGTTAAAGCTGTAATACCAGCATATTGTGATGTTGTTGGAGAACACATGATACAAGATTGATGAATCTTTGTCATCGTATCAATTAATGCTTGTGGTCCAACAGTGTATCCAAGTCTCCAACCCGTCATAGAAAAGGATTTGGAAAATCCATTCACAACGATTGTTCTTTCTTTCATATCTTCAATTGAAGCGATAGATTCGTATTTTTCTTCTCCATAAACAAGTTCCGCATAGATTTCATCTGACAAAACAATAATATTTGTATCTTTCAATACATTCGTAATTCCAACTAAATCTTCATGTCTTAAAACTGCTCCTGTAGGATTATTTGGATAAGATAATATTAATAGTTTTGTTTTATCTGTAATCTTTTCTTTGATCTGTTCTGGTGTAACACGAAATTCATTTTCTTCTGTACATTGAATTGGAACAACTTTACCACCCGTTAATGTAGTAATCGGATCATAAGATACATAACATGGCTCAGGAATAATTACTTCATCTCCTGGTTCTACAAGCATTCGTATCGCTAAATCAATTGCTTCAGAACCTCCAACGGTAACCAATACTTGTTCAGGATCATAGTTCAACGCATATCTTCTTTTTAGAAAATGTGTAATTTCCGTACGCAACGGTAATAACCCAGCGTTAGATGTATATTTTGTTCTACCTATTTCTAGAGAATGAATAGCAGATTCACGAATCGCCCAAGGTGTTTGAAAGTCTGGTTCCCCAACGCCCAATGAAATACAATCTGGTATTTCTGAAGCAAGCGCAAAGAATTTACGAATTCCACTTGGTCGCATATCTAATGCAGCTTTTGCTTGTATTTTTTCATAATCAATCATTCAAATCACCTCTAACATCTTGTTACAATTGTACACTTAATCGCTACATTTTACGATACTAGTCTTCGGATTGTAATTCATAAATCATATCTCTTAATTCCGCAGCCCTTTCAAAATCTAAATGTGCCGCAGCATCTTTCATTTCATTGCGCATATTTTCTAGTAATGCAGCTTTATCTTTCTTACTCGTCTTATTCTTTTTCAACATGTATTTCGCAGCCATTTCTTTTGTTTCTTTACCACGAATCACTTCATCCACTTTCTTTACAACTGTATGAGGTTTAATGCCATGTTCTATATTATATGCTTCTTGTATTTTTCTACGTCTTTCAGTTTCTTCAATTGCGATACGCATAGATTCTGTAATCGTATCTGCATACATATATACTTCACCATGTTCATTACGCGCCGCTCTACCAATCGTTTGTATCAAAGATCTTTGACTTCTTAAGAATCCTTCTTTATCAGCATCTAAAATACAGACTAAAGATACTTCAGGAATATCTAATCCTTCTCTTAACAAGTTGATTCCAACGATTGCATCTACTTTCCCTACACGTAAGTCTTGAATCACTTGTGTTCTTTCTAGTGTCTTTGTTTCATGATGCAAGTACGCAATATGAAATCCTCTTTCTTGTAAGTATTGTGTAAGATCTTCTGCCATACGAACCGTTAAAGTCGTAATTAAAACACGTTCTTTTCTTTTGATTCTTTCTTGTAAAGCTTCTGATATGTCATCAATTTGTCCCTTGGTTGGTTTAACTGTAATGAGTGGATCTAATAATCCTGTAGGACGAATGATTTGTTCTGTTACGTGATGGTCTACTTTTTCAAGTTCATATTCACCTGGTGTTGCGGAACAATAGACAACTTGATTGACCATTCCTTCAAACTCATCAAATGTCATAGGACGATTATCTAAGGCACTTGGTAAACGGAAACCATATTCCACAAGCACAGATTTTCTTTGTCGATCACCATTATACATACCTCGTATCTGTGGTAATGATACATGTGATTCATCCACAAATAATAAGAAATCTTTTGGAAAATAATCAAATAGATTCCAAGGTCTTTGTCCTGGTTTTCTACCATCAATATGCATGGAATAATTTTCAATACCTGAACAATATCCATTTTCTCTTAATGCTTCTAAATCAAAACGTGTTCTTTGTTCTAAACGTTCTGCTTCTAATAACTTATTATTGTCTTTGAAATACTTTAAACGCTCTTCTAGTTCTTCTTCAATATCATTACAAGCTCTTAACATTGCTTGCTTACTTCTTGCGTATCCTGATGCAGGAAAAATGTTATAAAACTGATATGCATTTAATGTCTTTCCTGTTAAAGGATCCACTTCTGTAATACGATCAATTTCATCCCCAAACATTTCAATACGAATATTAAATTGGTCTGTATAAGATGGCGTTAAATCGATTACATCACCTCTTACACGAATCGTACCTCTACTTTGTTCTAGATCATTTCTCGTATACTGTAATTCAACAAATTTTTTTAATAATGTATTTCTTTCATACGATTCACCAACACGAATCGTCATGAACATATTTTTATATTCAATAGGATCACTCGCCGCATAGATACACGCAACCGAAGCGACTACGATCGTATCTCTTCTTTCTAATAAAGAATTTAATGTGGATTCACGAAACATATCTAATTCTTCATTGATTGCGGCAGTCTTTTCAATATACATGTCACTTTTTGGAACATATGCTTCTGGTTGATAATAATCAAAGTTAGAAACAAAGAATTCCACACGATTATGTGGAAATAATTCTTTGAATTCTGAATACAATTGTCCCGCTAATGTTTTATTATGAGAGAAAACAAGTGTTGGTCGATTCATCTTTGCGATGATATTTGCCATCGTAAAAGTTTTACCTGTACCTGTAGCCCCTTCTAAAACAAGTTCTTTCTTTCCTGATTCTAAAGCAGTGCACAATTCATCTATCGCATGTGGTTGATCACCGGTTGGTTGAAATGGTGAAACAAGTTCAAATTTATCAGCCATGTAGTATTTCCTGAGCTTTCTGTAATTGTGTATCGTGTGTTCTTGTTGTATTCCAATCTAAGATTACCGCAGAACGCAAACTATCATACGTATCTTTATCCAGTGTTTCATTTGATTCTAAATTATGTTCTTCTTTATATTGCTTTAAAGCTGTACCAGTATTATTAGAAAAATATCCGTCTGTACGATCTACACTATAACCCAAATAATCCAAACACAATTGTACATCTTTTATCGCATCCGCAACATTATCAACACTATAAGAATCATCTTCTTCCATATTTGAAAATGTCTGATAAAAAACATCATGTAATTTTAGTTCTACATCTGGTGTAATCCCAACACCATTGACCCATGTATCATCTGGAGACAACCATTTACTTGTTGTATATTTGATTGCGGAACCATCATCAAACATCTTACTGACTTGAACCGTTCCTTTTCCATATGTTGTTGTGCCAACAATCGTTACATCATCTCTTTGTTGTTTTAAGGCAAGTGTCAAAACTTCTGCAGCACTAGCGGTATTTCCATTTGTTAGAATAACGATATTTTTAATATCTGTATATTTATCAGATTTTGTATCTGTTTCTCTTGTCTCACCGCTAGAATATTCTTGACTCATGACTTTCGTTCCTTTTTCTAAGAAACAAGAAGAAACACCTTCAACAGAATCCAAATATCCACCACCATTATCTCTTAGGTCAATCACTAGACCATCAACATCTTTAAAATCATCCAAATATGATTTCACTTCATCAGGTGTCGTTGAACCAAATTGATACAATTGTAGATAACCAATATTATTATCTAGTAATTCTCCATAAACAGTAGAAGAAACTTCTTCACGTGTAATCTTCAACGCAATATTCTTACCATCACGAATAAAACCAATTGTAACTGTTGTACCAGATTCGCCTTGTACTGCTTCTTTGATTTCAGCACTTGTTTTACCACTCATATCTTCACCATCAACTGTATGAATGATATCTCCAGGTTGTACACCAGCTTTCTCAGCAGGTGTATTTTTATATACCTTTTCTACGATTGCCGTACCATCTGTATTAATATATTGCACACCAATCCCAACATAATTACGATTGATAGATTGTGTAAAAGATTCCATTTCCTCTTTTGTCATATATTGTGTATGTTTATCTTCAGAATTTGTTGTGATGCCTGTTAGAGCTTGATCTACTAGTCGATCATCCAAATCATCAACATCACTTCCAAAATACCAATCATTTTCCATGATTTCCAATACTTCTTGAATCTTATTGGATGAACTCATTGTTGTTCCATTTTTAATTAAGTTTCTTAAAGAAGTTGTAAAACCATAAGGCAGAATAGAACCACCAAACCATCCAATAAAGATGCATAAAACACCAACCACAACCGCAATCTTTTTTAATCTTTTATTTTTCTTTTTTTCTTCTTTTAATGCTGCTTCATCTGGCCAAACATATTTTTTCAGAGTTATCGTTTTTAACTCTTCATCTTTTTCTTCTACTTTATTTTCACTCATAACTTCACCTTCACAAAAGGAGCTTTCTAAAAAGCTCCCCTATCATAACACATCTATCCAAAAACTGTTTCTGGTCTGATTCTACATGGAATACCATATCCAGCTTCACACCTTCTACCATATCCATCATAGCTTCCAGCCCATCCACATCCAAATGTTAAATCACCGCTCCAATTCTTTACATAAGAAGAGAAATCAGACGCTGATCCAATCTTAAAGATTTCAATATGACAATGTGGTCCAGAAGAGTTACCTGTAGAACCCACTCTACCAATATAATCTCCTCCTGTTACTTTTGTACCTGTGGCAATTGGTGACCCATACTGCATGTGTAAGTACTTCACCGCATACAATGTATCTCCTACTACAACCACAAGATACACTTGGTTTCCACCACCACTTGATCCACCAGTTCCGTGACAAGTCGAACCAAGACCACCATAGTTACAACCATCTGCACTGTTAATAACAACGCCATTAGCGACTGCTCGTATTTCCGTTCCTGCACTTGCCGCAAAGTCATATCCTAAGTGTTTACCACCACCAGGATAGTTCCATGTACCAGCACTACGATACGCACCAGGTACAGGATTTGTCCAACCTTCTGCCGCAACAACACCATCTAAATCAATCTTAGAAATCATAGATTTGATTGAATCGATATTAGATGAAATCGTATCACCTTGTGCTTCTAATTCTGCCGCTTTTTGTTCTTGTTGATCAATAATCAATTGTACACTTTGTTGTTTCGCTTCAAGATCATTTTGTTGAACAACAAGTTCTTGTTTCGCTACTTCCATTTCTGTTTTTGCGTTTTCAAGTTCTTGTTTTTCAGTATTCAATTGATTCACTAAAGTAGCCAATTGTGTCAATGTACTTTCATCATATTGTGTAATAGAATTCAATCCATTTGCGATACGAATAAATTCCGTGAAAGTAGATGCACCCATTAAAATATCAATATATTTTGATAAACGCATAGAAGATTGAGAATTTGTCATTCTTGTCTTCACTTTTTCTTTCAATGTATCTACTTGTGCTTGTGTAGCGTCAATTTCTGATTGTTTTGCATCAATTTCTACTTGTTTTGCGTCAATTTCTGATTGTTTTTGATCAATACTTGTTTGTAATTCAGTAATTTCAGATTGTAATTGTTTTAACTGCGCATCATATTCTTCTAACTTTGCTTGAATTTGTTCAATATTCGCTTGAATCTGTTTTAATTCTTCTTGGGCATCCGATTTCTTAGATTCCAAATATTTTGCGTATCCTTTACAAGCTTCTTGGTTTTCTGTTGTAGCCTTCTTACAATAATTGCTCCAATAATCTGTATCAGAATAATCTTCTTCCGCAAAAATCGTTATTGGTGTTATACAACACAACATCGACAAGGCAATGCAATTGATCAATTGAATGATCTTACGTATCATCTCTTCCACCTCAAATAACGGTTAACAGATAAAATGGAACCAATCAAACCTACAACAATACCTAGTCCTAATAAAATACCACCAACGTAATAAATAAATGGATTTGGTTTTACAAGCTTAAACATGTTAGAAACAATAAAACCACCAGTTTGTTTATATAAGAATGTATATCCCCAAATGGTTAAACCAACAGGAATAATTGCACCTAATATACCAATAATAATTCCTTCAATAACAAATGGAGAACGAATGAATGAATTCGTAGCACCAACATTTCTCATGATTGTAATTTCATCTTTACGTGCAGAAATTGTTAATTTGATTGTATTTTGAATCAAGAAAATTGCCAAAATTGTCAATCCAGCTACTAAGAAACCACCAATCTTACGAATCGCAGACATTGTATCAACCATTGAAACAGTAGATTGACCACCATAGTTCACTTCAGAAACTCCATCAATATTCTGAATCGCTTTGGCAATATCTGTAATTTGATCACCACTTTCTGCTTCTACATAGAAAGCATCATGCATAGGGTTATCATCTCTAAATGGTTCAAATGCTTCTTTTGTCGCTTCATCTTCAAAAGAATCGATATAATATTGAAACTCTTGTTCTTTATCAGAAAAAGTAACTGTTTTAACACCATCAATAGCTTCAATTTGTTGTTTAATCGTATCTTCTTTATCTTCACTGTCATACGCAACCATAACAGAAATTTCCATAGAAGATTCAATATTCTTTGTGAAATTCTGTACGTTCAATGAGAAAATCACAAACAAAGAAATAATAATCAATGTAATTGTTACCGCAATTGCAGAACTAATTGACATTGCTAAGTGTCTTCCAACACCAGAAAATCCTTCTTTAATAGGTCTACTGATCATGACGGACATAACCTCCTTCCGCAAGATCTGCCACAATATGGCCATGTTCCAAAACAACTGTTCTCTTACGATGTTTATTTACAAGTGTCAAATCATGCGTAACCATTAAAATCGTTGTTCCATAACGCTTATTAATTCTTTCCAAAAGACTCATAATTTGGTCTGATTTCGCTGGATCAAGATTACCCGTAGGTTCATCCGCAATCAAAACCTTTGGACGATTGGCAATCGCACGAGCAATCGCAATACGCTGTTGTTGTCCACCTGATAATTCATGTGGAAATGAATCTTTCTTTTCTTTTAAAGAAACGACTTCCAAGACTTCATTGACTCTCTTTTTAATTTGTGGCTTTTTCATATTGATAACTTCTAAAGCATACGCAATATTTTCATAAACCGTTTTTGTAGGAAGTAATCTAAAATCTTGGAATACAACACCTATATTTCTTCTATAAATAGGAACTTGTTTTCTCTTTAATTTTCCAACATCAATTCCAACAACTTCTACATTGCCCTTTGTAGGAACTTCTTCACCGTCTAATAGCTTAATCAATGTAGATTTACCAGAACCTGTTGGCCCAATAATATAAACAAATTCGCCTTGTTTAACGCTAAAATTCACATCATACAAAGCATTTGTTCCATTCTTATACTGTTTGTATACATGTTCACATTCAATCATGCAAGTTCCCCTTTCACATTAAAAACCAAATATATTCTATCACAGAACACTAGATTGTTGGTGATGGGTACGTGAAACCTTCACCATGCATATCAGATGCATCTGTTGTAATTGTAAACGCTCTATTATCAATCGAATTAATAATTTCTACTAAATGTGAATATTCTTTTGAACTAACTACACAAAGAATAACTTTCTTTTCTTCATTTTGATAGCCACCTTCACCTTGTAAGAAAGTTACACCACGATCCATTTGATTCATGATTTGATCCGCAATTTCTCTCCATTTTTCAGAGATGATCGTAACACTTTTTGCGTTACTACCAGCACCAAGTGATAACACTTTATCAATTGCATATCCCGAAGCAAATACAGAAATCAAACCTATGAGTGCCGCATCAATCCCATAGGCTACAACACCAATTAACACTGTTAAACCATCTGTAATAATGACACCTTGTGATATTTTTAATCCTGTTAATTTATTTGCGATAAGTGGTGGCACATCCATCCCACCCGTAGAAGCTCCAGCTCTCATAACTAGACCAATTCCTATTCCGCCAAATAGTCCAGCATAGAAACTCGCTAAGATTGGATCAACATTAATATTAAACATCGGTTGGATTTGTGCTAATAGCGTTGTAAACACTGGATAACACAAAGAAGATAATAACGTATCTAAACCAAATTGTTTTCCTAATATCAATGTCCCTATAATTAATAAGGTAACAGTTAATATATTTGCGACCAATGTTTCATCTAGATGAAAGAATGGTTCAAACGCTACCGCAATACCTGCAACTCCTCCAGATAAAATATGATATGGAAGAATAAAAAATTCTACTGAAATCGTCAAAATAAATGTTCCGACGATAACCAGTAATACATTCGTTATCTTTTTCATTGAAATTTCCCTCACAACTTATGTATTATAACATGGATGAAACGCAAATATTTTTGGATACTCATATTTCTATATATTCTTTTTATCTTTTCAAATTCTTTAACAGTTGGAGAAAAAAGTAGTTCTATTTCCGGTGGATTAACAACATATTTATTATCTTTATTACATCAATTAAGCATTCAAATTGAATATAATACATTCCACCATTTCATTAGAAAAGCTGCACATTTCACAGAATATGCCGGTCTAGGAATCTTAGTTTATATTGGCATTCAATTAGAACCATTATTCAAAAACAAGACAATTAATTTCATATCATTTTGGATTTTAACTCCATCTATCGATGAAACCATACAACATTTCATACCAGATAGAAATGGATGTATTACAGATGTTTTATTAGATATGTGTGGTTTTATGACTGGAGCTATCATCACATACATCATCTACAAAATCACTCACAAGTCGGCAAAGACTGACTAATCAAATCTCTACTATGTGATTCCTCAAAAAAGGAATCATTTTTATTAAAGAAATAATATAAATCATCTAATCCATCATCCCATGTCACATCAACATTCATCCATCTAGAATTTATATAAACAAGATTCCAAGCATGTTGTTGTCCTTCTGATTGTCCTACAACAAAATAACAAGGAATATCCAATTTTTGCATCAAATATTGAAATGCTTTTGCGTAACCTGCACAAACTGTTCTATGATTCACCAAAGCAGAATACGCAGATTGATTTAAAGAAGCTGATTCATCATACTCTATCATTTCTATCAAAGTATCATGAACATATCTTTCTTTTTCTTCATCACTTTCATACATATTCGCATTATCCAATATCGTATTAACAGATGAATCAAATAATTGTTTCGCTTCATCAATATTATCAAGCGTTTCATTGTAAGAAAGCTTCACTTCAACAATTCCCATATTTTCTAAATACTGATAAGAATAGCCCAGATTCAACCAAAATAATTCAGGATGATCATACAGCACTGCAGTATATGCATTTTCTATATTCTCTTCTGTTATTGTTGTATCAAATGGTTTCCATGATTCTTCATAATTATTCGCACATTCAATCATCTTCGCATAGATTTTTTTCTCTATTTCTGTCAATGAATCATAATAAATATTCCATGCGGCATCATATGTTTGATAGTATTCTTCCTTTATCCCAAAATATTCTTTTAAATCATATAAAACACTATCTGTGTTCCAACACAAATAAACAAACCCTATAACAACACAAATCAGTAAAAGTCTAAAGAATCTTTTCATAGTACTATCATACACAAATCATCTAAAAAAAACCTCAACCAAAATAAGATTCTAATTCCAATGATATTTTAACGAGCCCTTTTAACGTTTTAACGAGCCCTTTTAACGTTTTAACGAGCCCTTTTGGTATATCAAAATTTATTTTCTTAAACCATATTTTGAGTACTTACCTTTTTCTAATAAGACAAGAAATTCATCTTCAATCAATTTTTTCAAAATAGTTCGAGCTTGTTTATCGGAAAAACCACATAGCTCCATAACTTGTTGCTTATTGATATTACCTTCCTTTTCTAGGTATTCCGTTATTAAGTGTTTCGCTTTTAATTGCGTAACTGTCTTATCTTGAACATAATGAATCTTATCACTTAAACATTCGTATACTCTAGAAGTAAAATTATATTGTTTCCCTACAACTTCAAGAATTCCTAATTCTTGAAGTTGTTTTAATGAATGACGCACTTCATCTTCCGCAGCTTGTGTTACTTCGATAGCTTTTCCTAAGATTATTTTTTTATTATCTACTACATAACGTAAAATCATTAATTCAGCCAATGAAAATGCTATTTGTTTAGATTCTTGTTCCTGAATAATAAATTTAACAAAATCTAAATTTTCATTAGCACTATAAATCGTCAGTTGTACTGAATCGCTGTAATGTGTATAAACAGGATATGGTTTACCCATTGACAATATTTCTCTGTAAATAATATCTACACCTTGGCCTGTTCTTTGGACATACTTCAATCTCTGAAGTGTTTCTACTATTAATTTATTTCTAGGAGAAGAAGCATGCGTAATGATGTTATTTTCATTGATACCATCTAAAAAACCACCAGGATTTTCAATCGTAATATGATCTGGATAATGTTTTACATAAATAGAAGCCATACTTTCATAATCACGATGACTTAATGCATTTAAAAGTGCTTCTTGAAAAACCTTTTCAGAATAATCAGAAATTTCCACTCTAAATAGTCCAATTTGAACATTAGTAATTTTATTTTCATTTTGCATTTTTTCAGTAAGACGATCTAAAACTGTAATAATAGGTTGTTTTAAATCAAGTCTACTACTATATTCAACATCTGAAGAATTCTCATATTTCAAATATATAACTTCAGCCTGTGGCAATAACTTTTTAATTGATGTTTCTTTTCCAACAAACAATAATCCAGCAATCGTAAGATGAATCTGGTTACCTCCATAAACAATAAGACCTAAATCTTTTAAAAATGCCATATCATCCATATCAGATAAAGTTGACGCACTATCTCTAATTCTCAACTTTTCTTTCAACTTATATATTTCTAAACGATTAATATCTGATTCATCACTATTCGTAATGACTTTACTAGAAAAATCAGAGCGATAATCAGTCGCATATCTATGACTCATTTCTTCTGGATACCACGGTTTATTGTTTTTTCCTAATCTTTTTAAGCATTTTCCATCTGTAGTTGTATGAATAAGCCCATCATTATCGACATGTAAAGCAATCACAATTTTACCATCATGTTTTATTTCTTCTGCTTCTGGAAACAAAGGAGGTCTTGTCATATCATAAATTGAATCTAATATGCTTTGGATATCATATTGTCCTGTACACCCAGTTACTTCACCATCATCTTCAACTCCTAAATACACAGTGCCTCCTTTTGTATTTGAAAAAGAAATCAACTCAGGTACTACTAATTTTATGCATTCTTTAATTCCAGAACACTTGATCCAAGATTTAAATTCGACTGTTAAACATTCACCTTTATTCAAATCGTCAGTAAAGCACATATTTACACCTCCATTTTCTACCATTAACTTTAAGAACTCTTTGTATTATTTTATCAATTCTAAATTTCATTCACAATCGAATTATTCTTCTTCGAATGATTCATCCAAAGAGAAAAAAAGAACCTCATTTTGAGATTCTAATTACTTACCCAATAACATTTTCAGGTCTAATTCTACATGGAGCTCCATAGCCATCTTGACATCTTCTACCATATCCACCATAGCTACCAGCCCATCCACATCCAAACGCTAAGTCACCATTCCATGTTCTTAAGTAATTTGCGAAGTTGGATGCATCTCCTAGATAGAAGATTTCAATGTGACAATGTGGACCTGTAACATTACCTGTTGCGCCAACTCTACCAATATAGTCACCTGCTTTCACCTGTGTACCTAAGGCTATTGGTGAACCATACTGCATATGTAGATACTTCACAGCGTATAATGATCCATTTACAACTGTTAATAGATAAATTTGGTTTCCACCACCACTAGATCCACCATTTCCATGTGCTGTACTTCCTAAATATCCTTCTGTAGCACCATCTGCACTAACAATAACGATTCCATCACCAACAGCTCGTATTGTTGTACCTTGTGAAGCGGCAAAATCATATCCTAAGTGTTTTCCTCCGCCTGGATAGTTCCATGTGCCTGCACTTCGATACGCTCCTGGAACTGGATTTGTCCAACCAGATTGTCCAAAAGAACTTGTACTACTGTCTGTGCTACTACTAGACTCTGTACTAGATGAATCATCACTACCATTCGTATTTTCTTCTGGTTTAGGTGAATTTGCTTTATCAATAGCAGCTTGCAATTCATCCATCTTAGCTGAATTCGCACTGATTGTTGCTTGTAATGTACTAACTGTTGAAGAAATCTTTTCGCCTTGTGCTTCTAATTCAGCTGCAGAATCTTCTGCAGCATCTTCAAATACTTGAATCTGTTGTTGTTTGATTTCTAGTACTTCTTTTTGAGATTCTTGTTCTTGTTGACTTGCATCTAATTCTTCTTTTTGAATTTGCAAAGAAGCAGTTAAAGCATCTAATTCTTCTTTGTCTGTTTTTAGTTGTGAAGATAATGTTACTAATTGATTTGTGGTTTCATTGTCATACGCATTGATATCACTCAAACCATTTGCGATACGCAAGAATTCAGTGAAAGTTGAAGCACCCATTAAGATAGAGAATGTTTTATTGATTCTCATACCTGATTGAGAAGAAGCCATTCTACTTTTCACTTTCGTTCCAATTTCAGATATTTGATTTTGTGTTTCATCAATCTCAGCTTGTTTTGCGTCTGCCTTAGCTTGTGTATCATTAATTTCTGCTTGTTTACTTGAAATCTTTGTTTCTAGTTCAGAAATCGTAGTATTTAATGCATCAATTTCAGCTTGATATCCTGCAATTTCTTCCTTATAGGCAACGATATCTGCCGCAATCTCATCTCTTTTTGCTTTGATTTCTGCTAATTTTGCTTCAGCTTCTGCTTTTGACTGTGCTGCTTTTTCTGAACTTTCTTGTACTTTTTTCTTTTGGTTTTCAGAATATGTTTTACATGCATCACTATATGGATCAGAATCACATGGATTGCTTTCTGCTATTAAAACAACAGGATTGATATATAGAATTGCGGAAGAAACCGCAAGTAATAATTTCATTAATTTCTTTTTCATGCCACCATTATATCAGACATTGTGTCTAGTTTTGTGAAAATACAACAAAATATGAAAATTCATAAATAATTTTAAGGATTTCCTCATTTTTTTGTGAATAGTATATTGGAGCTACCATTACGGTAAGCGGTTGATTCCTCAAATGTTTTTTGTTTCATAGAAAGGAAAAGCAGAAGAGGAATAATCTTTTGTTCCTCTTCTTGTAGGAACATGCATATGACAATGATAGAAATTATCAGTGTAATAGCGTTAGTTATTAACATATTACAGTTTATATTGGCATTGGTGGAATATTTTGAAGCCAAAAAGAAAAATGACCGCTAAGATTTCTGACAGCTAGCGATCATTGCTACTATAGGAATCAACCGTTTATCGGTAGTTCCTTTTACATCTGTATCATATCACAACAACCATAATATTTCTTATCTTTTTCACGAAGTTCTTGTGATAGCTTTTACTTTTCCATCTGTAATTCGAATTAGATCTTCAACAGATACTTCAACTTGTGTACCAACTCTACCACCAGAAACCATAATTTCATCAAACAACACAATCGTTTCATCAAACACTGTTTCAAACTTTTTCTTCATTCCAATTGGAGAACAACCACCATGAATATAACCTGTTAAGCCTAACAATTCTTTTTGTGGAATCATTTCTACATTTTTCACACCAACTGCTTTCGCACATTCTTTCAAATCTAATTTTTCAGCTACTGGTATCACAAATACATAATGATTTTTATCATTTCCAACAGTTACTAATGTCTTAAATACTTGTTCTGGATCCTCACCACATTTCATTGCGACAGATACACCATCAATCATGTCATCAGATACATCATAAGTATGAATCTGATATGATATATGATTTTGGTCTAATATTCTCATTGCGTTTGTCTTTGTCTCTTTTTTTGACATAAAATCACTTCCTCAAACAAAAAGATTAGTACTACACTAATCTTCCGTCAATAAGATACGATCATCATTTAATGCATCTTTAAATTGTTTCATCAAATCTTCCACATGCATTGTTTCTTTATCTTCTTTTGATAGATCTTTAATGATTGTTCCATTGCTCATCATCAATGTACGATTTCCAGTACTTAATGCAACTTTCATATTATGTGTAATCATTAAACAAGTCATATGATTCTCTGAAACGATTTGATTTGTTAGTTTCATGATTTTATCTGCCGCTTCAGGATCTAATGCAGCTGTATGTTCATCTAATAATAATAGTTTTGGTGGAACAATCGTTGCCATCAATAAAGTCAAAGATTGTCTTTGCCCACCAGATAATGTACCCACTGGAACATCCATACGATCTTCTAAACCAATATCTAATTGTTTTAAGATATCTCTAAAATTCTCTTCATCTTTTTTAGAAATTCTTGAAAAGATTTTTTTCTTTTCGCCTGCTCGAAGATACGCTAAAGCAAGATTTTCACGAATGGTCATATTTGGTGCAGTACCTTTTAAAGGATCCTGAAATAGTCTTCCAATATATTTACTACGTTTATAATTTGGTACAAACGTAATATCTTTGCCATCTAGAATGATATTCCCTTTATCCACAAGGAAATTACCAGCAATACAATTAAACAATGTAGATTTTCCTGCGCCATTAGAACCAACAATTGTTATAAAATCTCCATCATTCACTGTTAAAGAAAAATCATTGAGTGCTACTTTTTCGTTGACAGTTCCAGGATGAAATGTTTTTGAAATAGAATCAATTTTTAACATATCTCTCCCTTCTAGAACGTTTCATAACGATCATGTTTTCTTTTATATGTGGTGCCGCAATCGCAAGTGCTACGACAAAAGCAGTCATTAACTTCAATCCTTCAACAGGAATGATATGTGTTTGTAATACAAATGCATAAATGCAGCGATAAACAATATTACCTACTAAACACGCAATAATATTTCTACCAATGGATTTCTTCCCTTTGATCAAAGTTTCACCAATGATCAAAGTCGCTAGACCAATCGTTACGATTCCAGTTCCTGCATTGATATCTGCACTTTTTTGAAGTTGACCTGCAAGTGCTCCAGATAATCCTGTAAACATATTCGCAACAACTAGCCCAATTGTTATCGTGAACTTGGGATTGATAGAAGAAGCTGCGACCATATCTTGGTTATCTCCAGTTGCGCGAATGGATAGACCTAAACGAGTGGATAAAAACCATTTCATAAACACCATTGCCACAATAGAAAATATCGCTGCGAGGATGATTGTATTCCAAGATCCACCAATTCCTGTTTCTTTGAATAAAGAAAATATCGTATCGTTCTTTAATAATGAAACGTTTGAACTCCATCCCATTGCCATAAGATTTACTGTATAAAGGCCTGTGTTTGTTACGATTCCTGCTAATATAGAAGGTACACCAAGTCTTGTTTGTAGAATTGCCGTAACAAGCCCAGCTAACGCACCAGATACCATTCCCATCAAAACGCCAACAAACGGATGCCCGTTTGCGCACAAGGAAACTGACACTGCCATTCCTAGTACAAAGCATCCATCCGTTGTAAGATCAGCGATATCAAGTACACGATAGCTAAGAAACAATGCAAGTGCCACAAAAGAGTAAACACATCCAAGTTGTAAAGCTGTCTGTATGATATAAACCATTTATTCCTCCATTAGTCTTCTGTTGTTTCAACTTCTGAAACTGTTCCAAAATCAGCAAATACACTTGATTTGATTCCAACTTTTTCACTTGTTTCAGAATTCACTGTAATAATTCCACCAGGCATTACTTCATAACTTCCAGCATATCCTGTTGCTTCAATTCCTTCTGTGATTGCTTTATAAGCTAAATCTGCAGTTTCTTTACCTAGTTCTGTATAGTTCACACCGCGTGTCGCAAACGCTCCGTTTCTTACGAATGAATCAGCACCTGTATAATGCGGAATACCTGCCTCAGCAAATTCTGGTGCAATCGCAAGTTCTGCAGCCATCACAACATTATCTGTTGGTGTAAATACTGCATCTACTTTACTAGCAATCAAAGAAGCAGCTGCTTGTTTGACTTCATCATCTGTATTTCCTGTCGCTTCAACATAAGAAATACCTTTTTCATCTAAGTATTTCTTTGCTTCTTCAATTGGTTTTTCAGAGTTTGCTTCAGATTTTGAATATAACAATCCAACTGTTTTTGTATCTGGATTTGCTGCTAAGATCATTTCCATGATTTGTTCTGTATTCAATGCATCTGATGTACCAGTTACATAATCAATATCTGTAAGATCTGCAGCTTCTGGATCAGAAATCGCTGCATATACAACTGGAACAGAGCCATCAGAAGCAACTGTCATTGTTTGTGCTGCTAATGTCGCAATTGGAATAATTGCATCAACACCTTCATTTACAACTTGTGTTCCAATTTGTTGTAATGTTGTTTGATCATTTTGTCCAGAATACACATCACCATATTCAATTGTGACTCCTTCTTTTTCACTAATCGCATCTAATTCATCAGTGATTGCTTTAGCGATTTCATCTAATGATGCGTGATCCAATTGTTTTACAACTGCAATCTTGTAAGTTTTACCACTTGATGTAGATGATGTAGAAGTTGCAGTAGATGTTGAAGAACATCCAACCATGCTAGCGAGCATTGTAGCTGCTAAAGATAAAGTAATAAATTTTTTCATGTGATTTTTCCCTCCTTATAATCTCTGCATTTCTCCATCTGTGATAGAAACAAAAAACGCCTGTCCATCTAAGGACAAGCGTATATAAGCCTGCGGTACCACCTTAATTAGAAGAATATCTTCTCTCTTTCTTGGAAAATGCAATCACATTTTCTGTCCTTTAACGCTGACATTGCGTCTGGAAGTACTCACATATGTTTTCATCCAGCCCTCTCAGGTCCATTTGCATAGCGCTACACTGTCGATTCCCACCATCACGACTCTCTTGAAGTTGCCTTCTATGTTTGATCTCCTGATCATTGGTTTGTATGCATCAAATATACTATTCAAAAATCAGAGCGTCAATTCTTTAAAACAATATTTTGGAAATATTTC
>CAVFDO010000040.1:0-17572 GCA_963621095.1 bacterium | reverse complement strand
TGACAGTTACAGATTTTATGAGTGTTATATCTTTGATATTATCTGTTATAAGTTGTTGTATAGCGATTGGAACATATATAGAATCAAAAAGAAAATGACCGCTGATCTCCAAATGAACGGTCATTAGACTAAATCTAAGGAGCTAGCCGCTTATCGGTAACTCTTTTTACATCAATATATTAGCACAAATATTTAGAAAATGATCTTTAGTGTGGCTCTTTTGTGAATATATAGTCATGAAAGAGGATAAGTCTAAGACCTTGTTGGATTTCAAGAATTATCAGAACGCTAGAAAAATGGTAGCTAAGTACAATGAAAAAATAGGCAACCAAAGAGAGAACTATCTACATATTCTTTCTACATGGTTGGTGACCAATTATGATGTAATCGTGCTTGAAGATCTGAAGTCTAAGCTGATGTTAAAGAATCATAAATTAGCTAGAGCCATCAGCAACGCTGGATGGAATACGTTGATCCGAATGATTCAATACAAGTGCGAATGGTATGGAAAAACTTTCGTACAAGTAGATGCTGCATATACATCACAAACATGTAGTGAGTGTGGATGCATCAATAACAGATTAGGCTATGACCGCTACGATTGGTTGAAAGTCAGAGGCTGGCAATGTCCTAATTGTGGTGCAATCCACGATAGGGACATCAATGCGGCAATCAATATAAAAAACAATGGACTTACGCAACTAGCGTAAATCCTAAATGTTAAATGGCTTGGTACAAGCCTTGGTAAATAGCTAACACCGCTGGATAGAAGTCTTATCTAAGTGTGGCGTTCCCAGAAGCTCGGTCATTTATGTCCGAGTAGTTCACGGATGCAGTAAAAAAGAGGATGTTCTTACGATGGATGATGTAATAAATATTCAAGCTTATAGTGATGGGACTATATATGGAACAGCGGTAACAAAAATTTTGGTTACATATAAGGAAGATGCTGATTTATCTAGCTTAAATAAGTGTAGTTATATTATAGAAGATCGTGGTAGTTTGAATCCTGATTATGGGAAGCTTGAAATTGATGATGTTGAAGTTAATGATAATGTAGTAACCATCAAAATAAAACATTGTTTTGATGTGACCGATAATAATGCACTAATTTATACAGGTGATAATGCAGATGGGATTAGGGAACGTAATTCCTATGGAGTTTATGTTACAACTGGATGGTATAGAGATGTAGATGGAAATATTCATTATGGTGATGGAACAAATGAAAAATATTTAAGCAATGAATACAATATCGCGTATCAAAAAAGAAATTGTTTAGAACTAAGAATGAAACATCAAGGTGAAGATGACTTTGAGAGTTTAACTGATGAACTTGGAAACTACAATAAAAATAGTGAGTGGTTAGAAATGATTGATTTACAGTTTGGTGAGGACGGATTTAAAAATCTTTATGATTTAAAAATTGTTAGTAGTGCAAGTGATGTAGGAGATAATACTGGCGATAAATATGTTAGAGGTTATTATTATGTTCCAAATGACTATAATCCAGAAAATGGAATTGTTTTTGTTTTACAAGGACAAGGAATATGTTATTGGAGATTAGAAGATGGCAGTGATAATGAAGGAACGGGCATAATGTTTGATACAGCAACTACTTCTTGGAAAAATACTGGCGCAATTATTGTACAGATACATGATCGTTCAAGCTATGGTAAAGATTATGGAAGCTTTTGGGAATCATATGATTTTGTTTTAGATGATGCAAATGTTATGAAATATTTTATTGAAAAGTATAATGTCACTGGAAATATTGTCTTACAAGGCAATTCTAGAGGTACAATGGCTAGTTCAATGATTATTAAAGCTTTAGCTGGTCAGGCTTATAATCCTAAAAATCAAATAAAAGATGGTGACTATAATGAAGAAGTATATCTAGATAAAGAACTATATAACTTTGATGTTGATTGTTTTATTTGTCAAAATGGTTCATTTGGTTATCAATATGATGAAGATGACTGGAAGGCAATTAGTGCTACTAACTTAAAAGTTTGGGCTTTTAATGGTGAACAAGATACCAATGATATACCTAATATAAGTAAATATAGTGAAATAATGATGAATGAAAAGGGTGAAGATTGGTCCAAAGAGAATATTCGTTTAACAGCTTTACCTTCTGAATTATTTTATACTTTTGGAGAAAGTGATCATTCAGTTACACGTATGAATGGCTGGTTTTTTGCGGATACAGGTTATTTGGGACCAGATTTAACAATAGATGAAAATGGAGAAATAGTTTACCTAAATAAATTAAATTCTGGTGATACATATACTCTACTCGCAAGAGGAAATGGATCTGAAAAAAAAGATTATGAATATATTGTATATAATGAGTCTTTTCACTTATGGGCATTAAAAAAAGCTTAGAAAAGTTACTTGTTTAAGCTTCATTCTCAAAAACGCTTGGAGTGGAAGTCTTTTAGATTTAATCCATACGTTATCTTAATGATTGTGCTAAAATAGGTGCAGAGGTATTTATCAATGAATGAGACAATTTATGTGACTGGACATAGACATCCGGATTCTGATGCGATATGTGCAGCGATAACGTATACAGATTTTTTAAATCGTACAGGACATAGTGCTGTTGCGTGTAGGCAGGGTCCTTTGAATGAAGAAACAAAGTTTATTTTAAAAAAATTTGGGTTAGAAAATCCTTTATTAAAAACAGATGCTAGAGCTAGAATCTGTGATATTGAAATTGATGAGCCAACAATCATTCAAAAGAGTGAAACTGTTCATCATGCTTGGCATGTGATGTTACAAACACAAAATAGATCCTTAGAAGTATGCGATGAAAATGGAAATCTATGTGGTATTTGTTCAACAAGTAATTTATCTAGTGTAAGAATTCATCCAGAAAGAGATTTAGTTACTTTGATGGCTACCGCTACACTAGATAATATCGCTAGAACGATTGGCGGAAAAGTTATATGTCGTCCAGAACATTTTTCTACAAATGGTGTTGTACATGTTATTACATTAGAAGAACATGAAATGGAATTATATGCATTAAAAGATGGTATTTCTATTCTTTCTAGTGGTATTGAAAAACAGATGAATGTCATTCACAGAGGTTGTAAGTGTTTAGTGATTACATGTGGTGTTAAGGCAGATTCTAGTGTGATTGAACTTGCGAAAGAAAATCAATGTGCAATTATTGAAACAATCAATGACACAATGAATACTGCACGTGTTATTACAGAAAGCTATAGTGTTGAACAAATTATGCGTAAAGAAGTGATTACGTTTAATGAGAATGAATATGTTGAAGATGTGGCAATGAAGATGAATAATTCTCGTGTTCGTTCATATCCTGTGTTAAATGATGAAGGAAAGATCGTAGGAGCGATTTCTAGATATCATACAAGAAACTATAAGAAATTAAAGGTGGCACTTGTAGACCATAGTGCAGTGAACCAAACTTTTCAAAATATTGATATGGCAGAAATTGTCGCAATTGTAGATCATCATCATATTGGTGACATTCAAACACAAATGCCAATAGAATATAGAAATCATAGATGTGGTAGTACATGTACAATCATTGCGCAATTATACAAAGAGAATAATCTTGTTCCAAATAAAGTGATGAGTGGTTTATTACTTTCTGCGATATTATCGGATACGTTGAATTTTAAATCGGCCACGACCAAACCAGAAGATCGTGACACGGTTGCTTACTTAGCTGGGATAGCAGGAATTGATGATGTGGATGAATATGCTAGAGAGATGTTAGGTGCATCTGTATCCTTGATTGATGCAACACCACATGATATCTTGACACGTGACTTAAAGAATTATGAGATTGGAAAATATCATTTTGCGATTGGTCAAACAAACTATTCTAGATTGGATGAAGTACAGAAGATTCTTCCTCAATTCTTAGAAAATATGGAACGTGAACAAGCAGAAAATAAATTGGATATTCTTGTGATGCTGTTTACAGATGTGATGGGTAATGGATCTATGTTCTACTATTATGGACCATTAGCACATGTGGTAGCTGATGTTATTGAAACGACATTTGATGAACATTCTGGATTTGATCCAAACATCATTTCAAGAAAACAACAATTAATGCCAAAACTATCAGAAGTTTTGACGAATTTATGATGCAGATCTTAGGTCTGCATTTTTTGTGGTAGAATATTCGTACTATGATTGATATTTGTTTATTAGGTACAGGTGGAACAGTTCCACTACCATATCGTTGGCTAACGAGTCTTTTAGTGCGTTGGAATGGACATGAAGTATTAGTGGATTGTGGAGAAGGAACACAGATTGCGTTGAATGAACAAACAATTTCTTGTAAGCATATTGATGCGATATTGTTGACGCATTTTCATGCAGATCATACTGCAGGCTTACCTGGACTTTTACTATCTATGGCTAAAGCAGATCGAACAGAGCCTATTACGATTTATGGTCCAAAAGGTTTAAGAGAAATATTACAAGGGGTACAGATGATTGCACGCTATGTACCTTTTGAAGTGAATTATGTTGAATTTCAAGAAAAAGAAAATACGTTTGAAATTGATGGGCTACAAATCACATCCTTTTTTGTAAAGCATTCTGTACCTTGTTATAGCTATGATTTTAAATACGCAAGAAATCCAAAGTTTGATCGTACAAAGGCAGAAGAAAACCATGTACCAATGAAAGCGTGGGGAATCTTACAAAAGAATCAATACGTCACAATTGATGATATAACATATACACCAGATATGGTTTTAGGTGAAGCAAGAAAAGGTATTCACTTTGTATATTCTACAGATACACGTCCAACAGAAATGATTGAGAAATATGTAAAAGATGCAGATCTCTATATTGGTGAAGGTATGTATGGTGATACAGAAAAACTAGAAAAGGCAAAGTTGAATCGTCATAGTATGATGCAAGAAACTGCTCTGATTGCGAAAAGATGTAATGTAAAACAATTGTGGTTTACACATTATTCACCTAGTATGCATGATCCTAGTGTCTATTTAGAAGATATTCATGAAATCTTCGAAAACGCAATTATTTCTAAAGATGGACAAAGAATTGATTTATCTTTTTCAGATGAGGAATGATTATGTTTGATGTGATTATTAATCCAGCTGGTGCTTCAGGTAAAACAAAGAAAAAATGGCTCAAAGAAATAGAACCATTATTTCAACAGGCAAAAGCTGAATACAACGTTTATTATTCTTCTTTAGAGTATGATGTTTCAGATATTATCAAAGATCTCACTTCTACAAATGAAGAAAGAAATATCGTTATTATTGGTGGAGATGGTTCTATGAACTTAGCAGTTAATGGAATCCAAAATTTCAAACATACGCGCATTGGATTGATTCCTTGTGGTTCAGGAAATGATTTTGCCTTAGGTCTAGGAATCAAAAAAGATATTAAGGAATGCACAAAAGAAATCTTACAACAAACTGTAAAAAGAACGATTGATGTAGGAGAAGTAATCTACTTTGATCGTTATGAAGAATTATGTAAAGAAGACAAACAAATCGATGGATATGTACATCGTCGCTTTGTAATTTCTTCGGGTATTGGCTTTGACGCACATATTTGTCAAAGAGCACAAATTTCTCCTATGAAAAAAGCATTAAACAAGATTCATCTAGGAAAACTAGTATATTTATGTGTCGCAATTCAAATCATCGCTTCTACAAAACGCATTCCAACAAAAATAACAATGAATCAAACAACATATGACTATCCAGAATTATTATTTGCGGTAGGTATGAATACAAAATATGAAGGTGGCGGGTTTCAATTCTGCCCACACGCTAGTGAAGATGATCATCAACTTGATTTATGTATTGGAAATCAATTATCACAATTTGATTTCTTTCGTATTTTTCCATATGCTTATTCAGGTTCACATTTAAAGTTTCATGGTGTCTATGAGAATCGAGCTTCAACGATTGAAATTGAAAGTGAACAACCTATGTGGGTACATACAGATGGAGAAGTTACTTGTAAATCGAAACATATCAAAATGCAGATATTAAAAGATACATTACAAATGTTTAATTAGATATTTCGTAGAATTGTATACGTAACTAAAACGATGGAACAAAGAATAATGAGTTTATTTTGATTTTGTTTTAAAAATGCTTGCATAGGTTGATTCTTATACGTACATACATAAAAACAAACACAAATACAAAGTGGAAAAAAGAGTGCATTATAAGCAATGCATTCTTTGATATTTCCTTGTAAGAAACTAACAAATGCACGACTCATTCCGCAAGTAGGACATTGTATATGCAAGAGATGACGAAAAGGGCATATATTTATGCCCATAAAATACAAAATCATAGAAACTATAAAAAGAAGAATGAAATCAATAAGAACGGATTGCATTAGAGTACCATTGAAATTGCAGCTAAGTTCTTTTCTTTTGTTCGTTTCATGACTGTAAACCAGTCAATGATTGTAAGAATACCACAACAACCAGCTGTTAATAGCTTTAGAACACCCATTCCAATATCACCTAACATAAAACGATCTATTCCTAGATTTCCAACAAAGATAGAAATCAATAACATGATTGTAGGATCTTTGAGTTCTATTGCTTGTAAAGAAATAAATACATTTTCATCACAATTTTCTAAACTTTGACGAAGCATTGGAATGACTGCTGAATCAAAATATTTCGCATTCGCAATCAAATATAAATCAATAGATTGTTTATCCATAGTAAAGTCCTCTCTTTTTACAAAGATTATAACAAAAAAAGGACATAAAGTCCTTATATGGTGTGCTCGACGGAGTTCGAATCCGCAACCTTCGGCTTCGGAGGCCAACACTCTATCCAGTTGAGCTACGAGCACAAAACAGTATTATTTTACATGGTGTGCTATAATTTTTCCATGCATAAGAATATCAAAAATATAAAATTGATTGTTGTAGATATAGATAACACAATCATTCCTGCAGGTTCACAAAGTATTTCTGGGCGCTTAAAAGGAGATTTTCATAAGGCGATAGATAAAGGAATTAAAGTGATGGTTAATACAGGAAGACATTATACTTTTTTACAACCATCTTTGTTTAATGATTTGCCAATGGAATATATTGGTACGATTAATGGTGCATGTGTGACAGATCGTTTTGGAAATATATTAGAAAAACATCCAATGAAAAAAGAACATATGGAAGTTATTGCGGACATTTGTTTAAAAAATGATATTGGTTTAGGATTTAAGTTTGAAGATCGAATCGTGACATACGCAAATCATCAGAAGTTCATGGATGGTTATGTACAAAAAGGTGCACCATGGGAAAAGAGCGTTATTGATGATACACAGAAAAGAGAACATCATTTACAACATGGTTATCCTTTAGGAACATTTTTGATTGGGGATGAATCTATCATTGAAGCATTCTCAAATCAGATTCCAGAACTACAATTTGCGTGGTCATTCCGAAACGGATTTGATGTATTTTTGAAGGATATCAATAAAGCGACTTCTGTAGAAAGAGTTCTAAAAGAATATCAATTAACTTGGGATAATGTGATAGCTTTTGGAGATGCTGGAAATGATATTGCCTTTATTGACAAGGCGTATATTGGTGTTGCCTTAGGAAACGCAAAAGATGATTTAAAGAAACACGCAGATATTATTGCGGAAGATTGTAAAGATGATGGCGTCGCAAAGACTTTAGAAAATTTAGGAATCATTTAAGTTGACAAGTAAAAATAAAAGTTTTACTGTAGTAACAGTTAAAAGTACTAAAGAAAGGAAGAGAGCATGATGAAAAAGTTTATGATGAATGTTTGTTGTTGCTGTAAGAAATGTGCTCTCGGAATGTTCTGTTAGAGTTGTTTTAAGCAACAGTATAAAAGTACAGAAATCAATGACCGGGAGTTTTAAAACTTTCGGTATTTTTTTTGTTTAGTACTTTTAACGAATGAATAAGGAGAATAGAAAAATGTCAAATATTAAAACAAACGTTACAGAATTGATTGGAAACACACCATTATTAGAACTCACACACATTGAAAAGAAATATGATTTAAAAGCGAAAGTGTTAGCGAAGCTTGAATATTTCAACGCAACAGGATCTGTGAAAGATAGAGTAGCTAAGGCTATGATTGAAGATGCTGAAGAAAAAGGTATCTTAAAAGAAGGCTCTGTTATTATTGAACCAACAAGTGGAAATACAGGAATTGGTCTAGCTTCAGTAGGAACAAGTAAGGGTTATAGAGTTATCATTGTAATGCCTGAAACAATGTCCATTGAAAGAAGAAAGTTGATGAAGGCATATGGTGCTGAACTTGTATTGTCTGATGGAAAGAAAGGCATGAAAGGTGCCATTGACAAAGCAAATGAAATTGCGGAAACTACAGAGAATGCTTGGATTGCAGGACAATTCGATAATCCAGCGAACTGGAAAGCACATTACACAACTACAGGAAAAGAAATCTATGAAGATACAGATGGCAAGGTGGATTATTTTATCGCTGGTGTAGGAACTGGTGGAACGATCACTGGTGTTGGCAAATATTTGAAGGAAAAGAATCCTGCAGTAAAAGTGATTGCGGTTGAACCAGATTCTTCTGCCGTATTATCTGGAGAACCATCTGGTGCACATAAAATTCAAGGAATTGGTGCAGGCTTTATTCCAAAGGTATTAGATACATCAATCTATGATGAAATCGTAAGAGTAACAAATGAAGATGCGTTTGCGACAGGTAAAATCATTGGACATGAAGAAGGTGTATTAACAGGTATTTCTTCAGGTGCTGCACTACATGCCGCAATTACACTTGCACAAAAAGAAGAAAATAAAGGGAAGACAATTGTAGTTCTATTACCAGATAGTGGTGATAGATACTTATCAACAGATTTATTTGGAGAATAAGAATGGGAAATCATCTAAGTATTTTAAATCAACTCAATGAAATAGGTTTTGAAGATAATAGTGAAGGAAATCTACCAGATCGAAGAAGAATTATTTCAATCATTAAATTAATTCAAGTTGTTTTGTTTCCGAAGTATTATCAATATGAATCATTGAATCAAAATGAGGCATATCAAAGATTGATTGATGTTTTGAAACAGGAAATCAAAGCTTCTTTATTAAATGATAGTGATGATGAAAAAGTAGAAGAAATCACGGATTCATTTATGAAACAATTACCTGCAATTAAAAGAGTTTTATTAACAGATATTCAAGCAATCTATGATGGAGATCCTGCAGCGAAAACAAAAGCTGAAGTATTACTTTGTTATCCAGGGTTTTACGCAATTATGATTTATCGTATCGCACATGTATTACATACGCTATCCGTTTCATTTATGCCTCGCATTATGACGGAATATGCACATGAAAAAACTGGTATTGATATTAATCCTGGTGCGAGTATAGGTGAGTATTTCTGCATAGATCATGGAACAGGTATTGTTATTGGAGAAACCGCAATCATTGGCAATCACGTCAAACTCTATCAAGGTGTCACGATTGGTGCGAAAAGCTTTGACTTAGATGAAAATGGGAATCCGAAAAAGAGTGGAAAACGTCATCCTGATATTGGTAATCATGTAATTATTTACGCTAACGCAACAATATTAGGAGGAGATACAGTAATTGGGGATGATTGTATTATTGGGGGAAATACTTGGATCGTACATTCCTTACCAAAAGGTACAAAGTTCACAAAAAAAGAAGAGCTCATATAAGAACTCTTCTATAGATATTCTTGACCATCTTCTGGTTGATTTTTAAAGAAATAGATGATGAATGGCACAGAGATGATAACGGCAATGATTTCCGATATCGACTGTGCTTTTTCTAATCCACTCAAACCAAATAATAGATTCATAATAACGATTGTTGGAATCAAAGATAGACCAGATCTTAAAGCCGCAAGGAACGTAGCTACTTTTGTTCTGCCAATGGATTGGAACAACATATTTCCATACATTGTAACTGGCATTAAAACTAATGAAATAGAATACCATCTTAATGTACGAGAACCAATTGCGATAACCTCTGCGTCATCTCTGAATAGGGCAACTAATGTCTCAGCATTGAAATAAGCAATCAAAGCAGATGTAACCATTAACACAGTTCCTAATTCCATCGCAAAGATAAATCCAGCTTTTACACGACTATAGAACTTTGCACCAAAGTTAAATGCGGATACTGGTTGGAAACCTTGTCCAACACCAATCGCAACACAGAATAAGAAATTAACGATTCTATTGACGATGGATATTGCGGCTACCGCAGCATCTCCATAGATTGCGGCAGTTCCATTTAATACCATTGTAGAAATAGAATTTAATCCTTGCCTAAATAGGGAAGGTAATCCAGTCGCAATGATATCTTGATAGATATGATATTTTCTACTGAAATCTTTGATGTTGAAGGATGATTGTGTTTGATGACGTAAATATGGAATCATCAATACAAACATAGAAATATATTGAGAAATAGCAGTGGATAAACCAGCACCACCAATACCCATATTGAAGATGTTAATAAATACATAATCACCAAATATATTTAATACGCCACCAAGTGTTAATCCAATCATCGCAAAGAATGCTTTTCCTTCATAACGAAGAATGTTATTCATAACACAACTAGAAGTTAATGCAGGACCTGCAATCAAGATATAGAATGCATATTGTCTAGCATAAGGTAAGATTGTTTCAGTACTACCTAATAGTTTCATGAATGGATTCATGAATAAAAATCCAAATATCATGATGATTAATCCTACAAGAATTGAACACCAAAATGAAGTGGATGCATAAATCTTAGCAGATTTGACATCGTGATTTCCTAACTTTCTAGCGATATTCGCACCAGCGCCATGTCCAAACATAAATCCAAATGCTTGTAAGATAGACATTAAACCAAATACGATTCCAGTGGCTCCAGAAGCAGAAGTGCCAATTGTTCCTACAAAGTAAGTATCTGCCATGTTATAGATATTTGTAATCAACATGGATACAACAGTAGGTAATCCAAGTGATAGTATGAGTTTTGACACAGGTGTTTGTGTCATTTTGATATATTGTTTATTTGCTTGATCTTGATTTTCCATGAAACTATTATAGTGACTTTCAGAAAAAAGAACAGTTATTTCCAAAAAATGAAAAAGACACACATTTTGTGTGTCTTACTTGATTATAGTTCTTCGCCGTTTGTTTCAATAACGTGTTTGTACCAATCAAATGATTTCTTCTTGCTTCTAGATAAATCACCTTCACCAGCATTATTCTTGTTGACATAGATAAATCCATAACGCTTATCCATTTCACCAGAAGAAGCAGATACGATATCAATTGGTGCCCACATTTGATAACCTAATAGATCAACGCCATCTTCATTGACAGCATCTCTCATAGCTGAAATATGATTTCTGAGATATTCAATACGATAATCATCGTTGACTGTTCCATCATCTTCTTTCTTATCGTATGCACCTAATCCATTTTCAACAATCATCATAGGTAAATGATAACGATCTGTGAAATAGTTCAAAGAATAACGTAATCCAAGTGGATCAATTGGCCAACCCCAATCAGATACTGATAAGTATGGATTCTTTACAACATCACTTGGAGCTGTATCTTTCATAGCGAAGTTGCCTTCATAGAAATCATAGTGATCATTCCCTTCATGCCATGCTGTTGTCATAGACATATAGTAAGAGAATGCTGCGTAATCAACTTTACCTTTTTTGATTTCTTCTCTTTCTTCATCACTTAGATCAATTTTGTATCCTTTTCTTTCCCAATACTTTTCTAAGTAACCAGGAATGATACCTGTACATTGTACATCTGCGAACCAATATTTTCTGTGGTTTGCAGCAGTGAATTCCATCATGTCTTTTGGATTACATGTAGCTGGATATACTGGTACAAAACCAATCATACATCCAATCATATTATTAGGATCGATTTCATGACCAACCTGAACTGCTTTAGCGGAAGCAATCAATTCATTGATACCTGATTGATACATCATATATTGATTATCAGGATTATCATTTGTTGTTAATACAGCACCTTCTTGTAGTAAATTGTGTGCATTTTCATTGGCTGCTTGGTTATTGATTTCATTGAAAGTCATCCAATACTTAACTTTGCCTTTGTATCTTTCGAAACATGTTTTAGAGAATTTAACAAAGAAATCAATACATCTCTTATCCATAAAACCATTATATTTTTTAGCTAGATTATATGGCATTTCAAAATGTTGTAATGTAATAACAGGTTCAATTCCATAATGATGCATTGTATCAAACATATCATCATAGAATTTCAAACCTTCTTCATTTGGTTGTTCATCATCACCATTTGGATAAATTCTACTCCAAGCAATAGAAGTACGGAATGCTTTGAATCCCATTTCTCCAAATAATGCGATATCTTCTTTGTAATGATGATAGAAATCAATTGCTTCGTGGTTTGGATAATTTTCTCCTTCGATAACACCATCTGTGATACGACGAGGAATTCCATTGCCACCAGCAGTCATAACATCGGCGATGGATGGTCCTTTACCGCCTTGATCCCATCCTCCTTCTAATTGATGGGCAGCAACGGCACCACCCCATAAAAAATCTTTACGAAAACCCATTTGTTTTCTCCTCCTTGATGAGAATATTTTAACATGTGAGATAAAAAAGATGTATGATAAAGCTATGAATATTAGAAAGTATATTGAAAATTATGTTCCATTTAACGAACAAGAAGAAAAAGACAAAAAACAAATATTAAAATGGATTGATACTGGATTAAATCTCTGGACAAGAGAGAATGGCATGGCACATTTTACTGCTTCTGCTTGGGTGACGGATCAATCTAAAACAAAAGTACTTATGGCATATCATAATATCTTTCAATCATGGAGTTGGTTAGGTGGTCATAATGATGGTGATGAAGATTTCTTAGCTGTCGCTATGAAAGAAGTACAAGAAGAAAGTGGTGTACAACATTTAAGACCACTCAGCGAAGATATTTTCTCTATGGAAATATTAACAGTCGATGGACATCAAAAAAGAGGGGAATATGTTCCATCTCACTTACATTTGAATATTACATATTTATTGGAAGCTGATATCAATGATCCAGTATTCATCAAACAAGATGAGAATAGTGCAGTGAGTTGGTTTACATTAGAGGAAGCACTTGAAAAGTGTAGTGAACCATGGATGATAGAACATATTTATTCAAAACTAAATCAAAAATTAGAACAGTACAAAAAAGGTCTCAGATGAGACCTCTTGTTTACTTTACAAATACTTCTTTCTTTAAACGATCGAATGCTTCTTGTACTCTAGATAGAGGTAAAGCTAAATTAACACGGATAGAATATGCACCATGGAATGGTCTTCCATCTTGCCAATAGACACCAACTTCCCATCCTTTATGAAGGAGTGTATCCATATCAATATCATGTTTCTTACAATATTCTTCACAATCTAAGAATAACATGTAAGTTCCTTCAGGCTTAGATAGGGTAACACCCTCAAAGTTATCTTTGATGAAGTTATATGCATAATCTACATTCTTTGTTAATGTTGCACATAATTCGTCAGTCCATTCATGACCTTCAGCTTTATAAGCACCAATGAGTGCATACATGGATAAAACATTCATAGAATTGTAATGAGATAAAGAAGATTCTTTTTCTACTCTTTCTCTTAACCAATCATTGTAGATAATATGATAAGAACCAATTAAACCAGCTAAATTAAATGTTTTACTTGGTGCATACATTGCGGCAGTGTGATTTCTAGCATATTCATTTACTGATTGTGTAGGTGTATGTTTATGTCCATCTAGAATAATATCAGACCAAATTTCATCAGAAATAATCCAAACATTGTGCTTTTCAAAGATTTCTACTGCTTTTTCTAATTCTTCTTTTTCCCAAACTCTTCCACAAGGATTATATGGGTTACAAACAATAGCGACATGAATATGATTTTCTACAATTTTCTTTTCCATGTCTTCATAATCCATTCTCCATACATCATTTTCATCTTTCTTGAGAGGAGAAAGAACCATGTTGTATCCATTATTTTCTAAAGCGTGTGTAAAACCAATATATGTTGGTGAATTTAATAGGACATTATCACCCTTAGAAGCTAATACATTGACTGCAGAAATAACACCACCTAAAACACCATTCTCATATCCAATATGTTTTGCTTCTAATCCTTTGACACCATTTCTTGTCTCATGCCATTTGATAATACTATCAAAATATTCATCTCTAGGGCTAAAGTAACCAAAGGAAGGATGATTTGTTCTTTCAATGATTGCTTCTGTAATTGTAGGACAAACAGGAAAATTCATATCTGCTACCCACATAGGAATTACATCATATCCTTCTTTACGTTTAACTGCAGCGTATTGACCAACTTCATTTGTAGGTAAATCTACAGCGATAGCGTCTTTTCCAACACGGTCTAGAATTGATTCAAAATCATATTTCATATCTAACTCCTCCTAAATTTTGAATGTATTTATTATAGTGGAAATTTATTGCGTGAAAACTATTGAATATCAAAAATTGAATAATCTTTTGAATATTTTTCTGAAATTTTATGTTTTTTTTCAGAAATTGGATCTTTAAAAGAAATTTTTTGTGCCCAAAGTCCCATATTTTTAAAATCTTTTGAATATTTTCCATATATTGGATCATTCACAATTGGTAAACCAATAGAAGAAAGATGCACTCTAATTTGATGTGTTCTTCCTGTATCTAAAATACAACGAATAAGATTATATTCATGATATTTATCAATCACTTCACAATGTGTTAAAGCCTCTTTACCACTCTTAGATATTCGATATTGATTAGAATGATGACGATCTCTTCCGATGAATTTATGAATATCAAATTTCTCTCCAACTTTTCTATTTCCATAAACAATCGCTAAATATTCTCTATGAATCTTTTTTTGTTCCATACAATCATCTAACCATGGTTGAAAAAAAGGAATCAAAGAATATAAGACAATACCGCTAGTATCTTTATCTAATCGATGTAATGGACGTACAGTTGTATGGATATTGTGATCTATTAAATATCGAGCTACTTTCGCATTTAAACAATGCGTATCACTTTCTTCCCCATGAATAATGATTCCAGCTTCTTTATGCACTACAAGAATAAAAGCATCTTGGTATAAAACTTCACATGGTTCATTAGAAGGTTGCCAATCTACTTCATTTGTTGAAAGGTGTAATGTAATAGGTGAACCATTGATTCTTTCATGAACATCTTTCACGGGTTGGTTATTCAAAAATAATTTTTTATTTTGAATGAGAAGATATTTATTCTTTTTAGATTGTTTAAAATAATCTAAGAAGTTTTCAATTGTTTGAAATTGATTTGTTTCATTAAAAGTAATCATTTTATTTTGAATTTCGTATTTCATAAGAATCATTGTAACATGTTATGATGTACGATATGGAAAAGAAACGTACGTATATCAAAATGAAATAATCTCATTTTTGTGAAGGCGTGGTATAATACTAATGAAAAAGGCATCTGTTACTAGCAGACGCCTGGGAACTCACTCCAAAAAGGTGGAGCATTCCGAACAGTGTTTATCCTCTAAAATGAGGCACCCGTCCTGGTGCAACAGGGCGGGTATTTTTATTTCTTGTCATTTCTCGTATTGAGATAGGTAAGAAATGTAACGAAACTGCTTATGAGAAGGACTAAAAGTCCTAATATAGCAACAATGATTGATAAAATTTCATAATCACTCATATCGTCACCTCCTTTCCTTTTTGACTGACTAAAAGTCAATCGAAAGTTCGGAAGGTTACCACCCCTGTTATGAATTCCGTGGATATATTTTATCATAAACAAGACTGAAAAATGTTGGAACAAGAGATGAAAATAATGAAAGAAAATATATTTGTTTAATGATTATTTTTGTTTTATATTATCTATTTTATAGAAGATATTTTGTTGTATTATGATATGCGATATGGAAAAGAAACGTACGTATATCGCAATTGACTTAAAATCATTCTATGCTTCTGTAGAATGTCAATTAAGAGGATTGGATCCTTTAGAAACAAATTTAGTTGTTGCGGATGAATCTAAAACAGAAAAAACAATTTGTTTAGCAGTTTCACCATCTTTAAAACAATATGGAATTGGTGGAAGGGCTAGACTTTTTGAAGTGAATCAAAAAGTAAAACAAATCAATCATGAAAGAAGTAAAAAGATTCATTATCAAGATTTCGTATCTTCTTCTATCAACGCACAAGAATTAATGGATCCATATTTAGAATTGAATTTTTTAATTGCTCCACCTCAAATGGCTACTTACATAGAATACTCTACAAGAATCTATAACATCTATTTAAGATATATTTCTAAAGATGATATTCATGTTTATTCCATTGATGAAGTATTTATTGATGCAACAGATTATTTGAAAATCTATCAGATGAATGCTCATGATTTTGCGAGAATGTTGATACAACAAGTCTTAAAAGAAACTGGAATTACTGCGACTGCTGGAATTGGAGATAATTTGTTTTTATGTAAAGTTGCAATGGATATTGTCGCAAAACATATTCCTGGAGATAAAGATGGTGTTAGAATTGCGGAACTAGATGAAAGTTCTTATCGTAAGTTATTGTGGACCCATCGTCCTTTAACGGATTTTTGGCGAATTGGAAAAGGAACAGAAAATAGATTGGCGAAAGTTGGTATCTATACAATGGGAGATATCGCAAGATGCTCATTAGGTAAATTCTCTGATTATTATAATGAAGATCTTTTATACCAAATATTTGGGATTAATGCGGAATTGATTATTGATCATGCTTGGGGATATGAATCTTGTACACTAAAAGATATCAAATCGTATAAACCAACAATGCATTCTTATAATGTTGGACAAGTCTTGACTTGCCCACATGATTATGAATCTACAAAAACAGTCATTAAAGAAATGTGTGAAGAACTATCTTTAAAATTAGTAAAGAATCATAAAAATACAAATGGATTGGGATTAATGGTTGGATATGATGCATCTAGTTTGACAGATGATTATGAAGGTGAAGTTGTTATAGATTGGTATGGTAGAGTACTACCAAAACAGATGAGTGGCTTTCTTTCTTTTTCTCAAAGAACATCTACGATTTCTATGTTGACCAAAGCTGCAATGGAAATTTATGAATCCAATATTAATAAGAAATTATTGACTAGAAGAATCAATTTATATGCACCAAATTTAAAAGATGATTCTTGTTTAGAATATGAATTTACACAAACAAATTTATTTGATTCATCTACAGAATCACCAAGAATTGATGTTACAAAAGAAAAGAATGTTGAACAAGCAATCTTAGAAATAAAAAGAAGATATGGAAAAAATTCGATTGTGAAAGGTATGGATCTAACAGATGGTGCCACAACAAAAGAAAGAAATGAACAAATAGGAGGTCACAAGGCGTGAGAGAAATATCAAAGAATCAATTAGATTCTCATCGTTATGATGATCTTTTATCTGTACAAAGACCTGTTTCTAAGAATCATAGACATA
>CAVFDO010000039.1:0-17933 GCA_963621095.1 bacterium | reverse complement strand
CCAACAGTTGAACCAACAGATAGTCCAACACCAACTGTTGAACCAACAACTGAGCCTACAGTAGAGCCAACGAATGAACCTACTGCTACTCCAACAGTTGAACCTACTTCTAGTCCAGATAGTACTGTTGTACCAGTGAATCCATCTGATAATTCTAGTAATGGAGGAAATGGTTCTAATACACAAAACAACACTACTGTAGTGAATAGAACTACAACAAATACAACACGTAATAGAGCTCGTACAAACACAAATACGAACACTACAACAAATACAACTGTAGATGATAGTAATACACCAACAAGTACACCATCTGCTACGGTTGAAGCAACAGCTACTCCATCTGCTACATCAACACCTACAGTCATTAGTGATAATGAAACACCTGAAGCAGCAAGTAAAGGTCATTGGGCTATTGGTAACTTAGTATTAGGCTTAATATCTGTTGTGATTGCGGTAATCATGCTTATGATGAAGAGCGACAAAGATGATAAGACTACTCTTGTTTGCAAAGTAGTTGCATGTGCAGCAGCACTTGCGAGTGTTGTTACATTTGTTTTAACACAACAAATTGGACAATCAATGGTATTTGCCGATGCATGGACAATATTAATGGCAATCTATGGAATTTGTAGTATTGCGACAATATGTATAAAAAAATTCTATTTAGAAGATAACGATACTTCTGAAGAAGAATAATAGATTATATGAAGAAGGGATGTTGATTCATCTCTTCTTTTTAGATTGGAAGTGAAGCGATATAATTGTTTTAGAATAATTGGAAAGGAACATATGAAAATCAAAAATAATGTAATAGCTCTTTGTACAATTGTACTGTTAGGTTGTTCCAAACAAAATTCCACATCTTCGATAATAAAACTAACACCTTTACAAACGACAATACCTTCACCAACTTCAACTGCTACTTCAATATTAAATACAACGGATGAAAGAAGCTATGGTATGACAAAACTTATATCACTTGTGATTCCAAGTGATTGGGAAATCGTACCAGATGGATATGATAGTCCGTATATATCATTAGGTGGAGATTCTATTGAAATACGAAAAGGGAATGCAGATATTCGCATTACAGCTAGTCTAGAAAGTTATCCTACTGGTATTGGTGGTGATCCTTATACAGAAGGGACCTATACTTATGGGAATTACACTTATCAAGCTATTCGGAATAATTCTGAGGATGAAACTATTCTCACATTAGATGGTGGAGGATATCTTGGGTATATTTTTAATGATTATGGAATATTAAGCGTACAATATATAAATCCAAATGGAGCGTATGCAGATGATGCAGATCTAACCAAGATACTAAATACACTCAATGTAAAAGATAGCTATGGTACAGTCACAATACTTGCCGATAAAATTAATATACGTTCAGATACAAATGCTGATTCTGAGAAAAGAGGCATTGTGAAAAAGGAACAAACATATAAAGTAAGAGCAGTGCAAGGTGATGAAAAGTATACTTGGTACGCAATAGGGTATACAAAAGGTGATTCAAATGGAGGCTCATTTGATTGGATTGCGGATAAAGATAGTGAATGGATTAAATTTGTAGAAAATTAAAAATAGCATTAACTTAAGAGTTAGTGCTATTTTCCTTTTCAAATGCTTTTCTAAGCATAGAGAATAATTCTGGTTTTAAAGAATCTATAGTATCCGGAAAATGATCAATGATTGATGAATACGCAATCGAACATAACATTGATATCAACGCATATAATCGAACTAATATTTGATGTTCCGTGATAGAAATCCTTTTTGCGTATTCTTCTATATTATTACGAATCAAAGACATCGTTTCATCATCTGTTGTTAAAAACTCTTCTTCTGAAATAGGCCAAATAAAATCTTTTTTCATGACGGTTAACATATCTGGATCATTTTGAAACAGATCTAACAATGAGTCAGCCATTAAAATGATTTTATCTCCAAAGTCTAAATCTGTATCTTTTACTTTTTGATACGTTGTTTTTAATATTGTTAATGAAATACGTTTTGTTAGGGCACGTAAGATATCTTCTTTATCTTTGAAATACAAATAGAATGTTCCTTTTGCGATACCTGCATGATTACAGATTTCAGCTATTGTAGTAGAAGAAACACCATTTTCTGTAAATAAGATATTTGCTGCATCTAACAAACGATTTCTTTTATCTTCTTTTTTTCTTGCGATGAGTCCTGACATAATTCTATTTTACTCAAAAATGTATTATGAAAAAAGATGGTTTTTTATACAAATCTTAAAAAATGACTAAAAGTCATAATTATATGTTGATAAACCAAAATATAATCATATAATATTTAACGGAAATGACCGATGGTCATTAATGGGAGGCTTTATGAAGAAATTTGCGCACTTTGTTGTCAAATTTCGTAAATTGATTTTGGTATTATCAATCTTATTGTTGATTCCTTCTGCGATTGGAGCAGTATCAACTAAAATCAATTATGATATTTTGACATATCTACCTAGTGAATTGGATTCTATGGTAGGTGAGCAATACTTGGAAAATGATTTTAATCTCGCAAGTAGTGCAATGGTTACAGTTGAAAATATGCCAACTGCACAATTGTTAGATTTAAAAGAAAGAATTGCTGAGGTTGATGGAGTATCCGAAGCATTCTGGTTATCTGATGTATTGGATGTAACAGTATCAAAGGATATGTTACCTGATGAAATCTATGACTTCATGTTTAATTCTGATAAGGATGCAACGATGATGATTGTTAGATTTTCTGATACAGCTGCATCACAAAGTACAATGAATGCAATTGCGAAAATCAAAAAGATTTGTTCGGAAGAGGCATACATTGGTGGTATGTCAATCATCTTACAAGATACAAAAGCATTGGTTGATCAAGAATTACCAATCTATATCTTGATTGCCGTAGGTGCATGTATTGTTGTATTGTGGCTTGGCTTAAAATCAAATATTCTTCCATTCTTATTTATGGTTGGACTTGTATTCCCAATTCTATATAACTTTGGAACGAATATCATCTTTGGACAAATATCGTATATTACTGAAGCACTTGCGACTGTATTGCAGTTGGGTGTAACGATGGACTACTCAATCTTCTTAGTCAATCGATGGAGAGAAGAAAGAAAGCTAGTTGATAATGACTTTGATGCGATGGAAAACGCTATTGTAAATACAGGTGTATCTATCTCAGCATCATCATTAACAACAGTAGCAGGATTCTTAGCACTTTGCTTTATGAGATTGACTTTAGGAAAAGATATTGGTCTAGTTATGGCGAAGGGTGTAGTACTCGGAGTATTAAGTACAATCACAATTCTTCCAGCATTGATCTTAGTATTTAGAAATAAAATTTGGAAGTGGGAACATAAACCATTGATTCCTAAGCTAAAACGAGCAAGTGAATTTGTTACAAAACACTACAAAGCAATTCCTGTCGTTTTCTTATGTGTATTAGCTATCTTTGGACTTGCATATCCAAGAGTTGAACAATATTACACATTAACGGATTCCTTACCAGATACAATGACAGGTATTGTTGGTAATGAAAAGTTAAAAGAAGACTTTAATATGACATCTTCATACTTCGTTATTGTGAAAGATGATCTATTAGATGAAGATGTAAAACAAATGTGTAAAGATATCCAAAAATTGGATAATATAACATCTTGTTTATCTGTAGAAGAATTTGTGGGAGCTTCTATTCCATCTAGTGTATTACCTGAAATGGTAAATGATACGTTTATCTCTAATGGACATGAACTTATCATGGTAAACTCTTCACTCAAAGCTGGTACAGATGAAATCAATGATCAAATTGATCAATTGACACAAATCGTTAAGAGTTATGATTCAACTGGTGTAGTAACAGGTGAAGCACCAATGACAAAAGACTTGATTGAAATCGCTAATGTAGACTTCAATATGGTTAACTGGATTTCTATCTTATTCGTATTTGTGATTATCGCAATTAGTTTCAAGAGTATTTTCTTACCAATTCTATTAGTTGCTTCTATTGAATCGGCAATTATTATCAATATGGCAATTCCTTATTTCACAGGAACAACATTACCATTCATTGCGAGTATCGTCATTGGAACAATTCAATTAGGTGCAACAGTAGACTATGCAATCTTAATGACAACTAGATTTAAAGAAGAATTGGCTAATGGAAATAACAAGTTTGAAGCAGCTAAGATTGCAGTATATCAATGTTCACAATCAATCTTAACTTCAGGATTAACATTCTTTGGAGCTACAGTAGGTGTTTCATTGATATCTCAAATGGAATTACTACAAAGTATTTGTTTATTGATCGCTAGAGGTGCAATTATCTCTATGATCGTAATTATCTTCGTATTACCATGCTTCTTGATTCTATTTGAATCATTGATTCGTCATACAACATTTGGATGGCCAAAGCCACAAAAGGAAGGAGAATAAGACATATGACTAAAGTAAAAACAATAACTTCCGCTTTACTTGCAACTCTATTGATTGCAGGATCTTCATTACCAGTAAAAGCAGAAGGAGATGATACATCTTCCGTAACAAAGAATGAAAGTGTATATACAGTATTAAACGCAGATGGCTCTGTAAAAAAGATTACAGTTTCTGATACATTACATTCTGACTCAGGATTTTCAAACTATACAGATACTTCTGATTTAACAGATGTAGAAAACTTAAAGAGTACTGATGCAGTAACTTCAACAAATGGTGGATATACTTGGACAAGTGATTCTACAGATATCTACTATCAAGGAACTTCAACAAAAGATCTTCCATTAAATGTAAAGATTACTTATACATTGAATGATAAAGAATATTCGGCAGAAGATATGCTTGGTAAATCAGGACATGTTAAAATCAAGATTTCTGTTGAAAATACAAGCAAACAAACATTTACAGTAGGAGATAAATCTTATGATTTAGTTACTCCATTCATAACAGGTGCAGGAGCAATGTTGGATGAAGATAACTTCTCTAATGTAGAAGTTAACCATGGTACAGTAACTTCTGATTCTTCACATTCTATTGTCGCTGGAGTAATGATTCCAGGACTCAGAGATGGATTAGAATCTGTATTAGATGGAGATACAATGAGTAAGTTATCTGATTACTTAATTGATGATATTACAATTGAAGCAGATACTACAGACTTTGAATGCCCAACATTAATGCTAGCTGCTGCAACTTCAACAGATGCATTAAAAGAAGATTTTGAAGATACAGATTTAACAAGTATCTTTGATCAATTAGATGAATTAAAAGACGCTACTGAGCAATTGATTAGTGGTTCAAAAACATTATCTGAGGGAGCTAATACATTAGCAGATGGCGCAAGCCAATTAAATGATGGTGCATCATCCTTGTTATCTGGTGTTGATACATTAAAGAGTGGAACAAAATCTTTAGTAGATGGTGCAACTTCTGCAACAAGTGGTGCTTCTGCACTAAGCTCAGGATTAGCACAATTAGTAGCTAATAATTCTTCTTTAGTAGATGGTGCAAATCAAATTGCTGATGCAATCTTAAAGACTGCTAATGAACAATTAGCTGCAAAGGAAACAATTAAAAATGATCCTAGCTATGCTGAATTAACTTGGAGCAACTACGCTGATCAATTAGCATATTATTCTGGAATTACAGATACAATGCGTCAAGCTGCATTAGATACAATTAATGCACAATTAACAGCAAAAGGTATTAAATTAGACAGTGACACTTTGAATATGGTTCTTTATATGGCTGCTAAAGCAGGTGCAACAGATTTAACTACATATATGCAAGAAAATGCTAGTAAGTTAACAATTGCAGCAAATGTTCAAACAGCTCAATCAGATGCAGCAAAAATTTCTACAGGTGATTATACAAAAGTTAATAGAGCATTAACATTAGGTACATATGAAGGTGCTATTGGCAATGTTGAGCAATTAGTTAAAGCGAAAGCTGATGTAGATTTAACAGACAGACAAGCTGAAGAGGTATTAATAACTGCATTATCAAAAGGTATGACTGACTTTAGTGCTTTGACAGATGAACAATTATCCGAATTAAATAAAATTGTAACAAATGTACTTGATACTATTCATACAACAGATGCTGCATTAGGCGTAGATAACGAAGCTATTTCACAAAATATTGAACAATTAAGAAGAGCACAAGGTGATGCAAATGTATATGCTGCTGTAAGTAGTTCTTTAAAATCTAATAATTCTTCTTTAACTGATGCACAAATTGCTGTGTTGTTAACAGAAGGTTCTGAACAACACGCAGATGCTACTTCATTAGTTTCTATGATTTCTGCTGTACAATCAGATGTCGCAATTGCTACTGCTATTGCTGATAACAAGACAGCTTCTCAAACTGATGAAGGTAAGCAAACAGTAAAAGGATATTTGAATGCATTGGTTACTACAACAAGTGGTACAGAAATTGAAACATTAAAATCCTTAAGCACACAATTACAATCTGTTGCTACATTTAGACAAGGTGTCAAAGATTATACAGATGGTGTTGCAGCCGCTTATGAAGGTTCTAAATCATTAGTTTCTGGTTTACAACAATTAACAAGTGGTGCTAGCCAATTAAATGATGGCGCAGCAACATTATCACAAGGTGCTTCTACATTAAAGAGTGGTACACAATCCTTAACAGATGGTGCTAATCAATTATCTGAAGGTGCTAAAACTTTATATGATGGATTGGTTCAATACAATGATGAAGCTATTTCTAAACTAACAGATGATTCTCGTATCTCTAACTTAGAAGATGCAGCTGATCTATTGAATGCAGTTAAGGAACAAGGTTCTGCATACAACAACTATTCTGGTATCTCTGATGGTACAGATGGTAGTGTGAAATTTGTATACAAGGTTGAAGGTGCTAAAGCAACTACAACAACTACAACAACAGAAGAAACAACAGAAACAAAGACAAGTTTCTGGGATAGAATTGTTAAGTTATTTGACTTCTCATCTTTATTTGCTAGTAAGTAAATGACTTTTACCCAAGCATGTTATGTGCTTGGGTATTTTTGTTTTATAATGATGCAGAAATAACAGGGGTAAGTAAGAATGAACCAAAAAAAGGGATATCAAAAACAACAGAAACTAAGTATTGTTTCTTTTATCTATGAAATACCAAATGTCATTATGGTTATGTTATCTGCAATAATATCGAATTCTATTTTGACATGGTTGGATTTTGTGGATTCATTAGGAAAAGTAGTGAGTGATGGATTGATTGTGATTCAATCAAGAAAAATGAGTCGTGATTTAAAATACGAATATAATTATGGTGTTGGTAAGTTAGAAGCTATAACAACTTTCTTTTGTCAAAGTATAGAGATTGGTGGTTTATTATGCGTGATTATTATTTCAATTATGGAAATCATACATCCTGAAAAACCAAGTGATTTATTGATTTATGTTGTTGGATTAAAAGTTATAAATATATTAGTAGATGGAATTTTTGTTTATCAACAAAATAGAATAAACAAAGAAAATCCATCTACAGTAACAGAAAGTGAATTGTTTGCGGATATTGGTGAAATATTATTTGATGTTGTGACTTCTGTTTCTGTTTTGACTGTGTGGTTACTTAGATGTCATCCAGTAACATGGTATATTTCTCCAACTCTAAGTATTTTGATTTCTATTTATTTGTTGTATATTTGTTCGAAACATATTCGTCATGTTTTTAATGAATTAACAGATCGTACATTACCAGAAGAAAAACAATTGTTAATATTGAAGGCAATTTCTCAATTGAATGATTCTTATCATCATTTTGGAAGTATTAATTCTCATTATAATGGTGTTTATGTAGATGTGGATATTTGTGTTGAATTCTTTCCAAAAACAACGTTTGAAGAAATAGAAAAGTTTAGAGAAAACTTACAAAAAGATTTAGAAAAAGATATTCATAATTGTAGGGTATCGTTAACGATTGCAGAAAAGGAGTCATAATTTTTTATGGAATTTATTAGAAAAGCAGAACAAAAAGATTTGTGTAGAATTGCTGAAATATTAGTTTTTGATAAAAGAATGAAGTATCGTTCAATTTTTCATGATGATGCGTATTCTTTTAATACTATGCAAGTTGTTTCTGTGATAGAAGAATATAATAAATCGGATATTCTTTCTTCTATCTATGTATATGACGATGGAATTGTAAAAGGTATGATTCATATCAAAGAATATGAAATCGCTGAATTATATGTGGATTATTTCTTCCATGGAGAGGGAATTGGATCAACATTGATTACCTTTGCGAAAGAAAGGTTTCAATGTAAGTTCCTTTGGGTATTAGAAAAGAATATGGATGCAATTGGGTTTTATCAAAAACAAGGTTTTTCTTTTACAGAAGAAAGAAAATTAGTGGAAAATACGAATGAATATGTCATAAAAATGAAATGCAGATGACATTCATCTGCATTTTGATTACTTGTGTTTTTCTTCAATGATTTTATTGATTTCTTCAATCAAAGCGTCTTTGATTTCGTTTTGTGGGACTCTACGAATGACTTCTCCTTTTCGGAAGAGTAGGCCAGAATCATAGCCACCAGCTACACCGATATCCGCTCTACCAGCTTCTTGGATCCCGTTTACTGGACAACCCATAATCGCAATCGTAATATCTTCATGAATACTTTCTAGATAGTCTTCCATTTCTTTCACAAGTGGTAACATGTCATATTGAATTCTTCCACATGTTGGACAAGCTACTAAATCAGGAACATTGCTAGTGAGATGGAAAGCTTTTAATAGTTTCTTTCCAATGATAAGTTCATCTTTTGGTGGTGCAGATACAGATACACGTATCGTATCTCCAATTCCTTCATGTAGAAGTGTTCCTAAAGCAGCTGAAGATTTCACGGCACTTTCCGCAAATCCACCAGCTTCTGTGACTCCTAAATGAAGAGGATACTTGTAATGCTTGCTAGCAAGCTCATATACCGCAATTGTTAATTCAACATCACTGCTTTTAAAAGATAATACGATATCATGGAAATCTAAGTCTTCTAAGATTTTTACGTGTCTATCTGCAGAAGCAATCATTGCTTCTGCACACAATCCACCGTATTGTTCTAAGAATTGTTTTTCCAATGATCCACCATTAATTCCAATACGAATTGGAATATGTTTTTCTTTACACTTTCTAACGACTTGTTCTGTATGTTCTTGGCTACCAATATTACCAGGGTTGATACGAATGGCATCAACACCACCATCAGCCGCAATTAGTGCTAAATTGTGATTGAAATGAATATCAGCTACTAATGGAATATGAATTTTTTCTTTGATTGCTGGTATTGCCTTAGCGTCTTCTTCATCCAATACCGCAATACGAATCAATTCGCATCCGTTATCTTCTAATTCTAATATTTGTTCAACTGTTTTTTCTACATTCTTCGCAGGAACATTTGTCATAGATTGTAAGATACATTTATTTTGTCCTCCAATCTGTAATCCTCCAACATATACTGGAGTTGTTTCAGTACGTTTCATGAGTTATCCCTCCACTAGTATTATCGCATTTAATTTTGCTTTTGGTGAAAAAAACATACATAATAGTTGTATGAATTTAGAAATGTTTTTATCTAAGATATTGATGATTCTTGTTTCATTTGGAACATTCATGATCATTGTGAAATATAAACAGAAAGTATCACATACCTATCAAGATGATCAATTAAATTCTATTGAAAACTATTTGATTGATTATTTTGGATTAACAGATGAAGAAATTATACTTCAAATAAATGAAGATACTTTTACATTGGAACCAGATTGTTATCCTGTGAAAACAATAGGTGATATCAATGTTTATAAGAATGATTATCCATTTGGTTCATTAGGACAATATTTCTTGAATGATCAAAAATATGCATATGATTTATATGAAGTATTAGTTCATAAATGTAAATCTTTAAAAGTCCCTCATAAAGAAAGAAAAACATATACAAGTATGTTTATTACTTTAGATAAATATTTAGTTATCAAAGATTCTGATATTTTAGAATCTTTGTATCAATTAAAAAATATATTAACTTCATTAGTGAATGAGAAAAGAATGTGTCAACAATATTATCGTTATGTGATGATTTTATTTGAGATTTTAGAAAGATATCAAAAGCTTGAAAGTGTAGATGTCATAGATATAAAGACGAATGAAAGAACAAAGAATGTTGTAAAGAAAGTTGTTCGAATTCTTTATGAAAAAGCTTATGAAGAAAAATAGTGGACAAAAACATGAAAAAAAGCTAAGATATCTTGCGTTAGTGAGTTTCGAACACTTGGAAAATACTATTGTTTATGATATACTCATCTAGCAAAAAAGGTCAGGAGGAATAAACAATGCCAAGAGACAATATTACATTTAAGTGCAGTGAATGTGGTGAAGAAAACTACATCGGTACAAGAAACAAGCGTAAGCATGCTGAAAAGATGGAAATCAAAAAGTATTGCCCACGTTGTAATAAGATGACTCTTCATAAGGAGAAGAAGTAAGATTATTCTTACACATGTACGAAAATGTACTTTAAAGTGCTTATTTATGAGCACTTTTTTTATTCCTGTGATAAAGTAACTACGTGAGGTTTTGATATGAAATTAGATGTTTTACCAATAGGTTTGTATGGAGAAAATATTTATGTATTACATGAAAATAATCATGTTTTAATTGTTGATCCAGGAAAATACGCAAAAGAAATTCAAAAATGTATTTCAAAGGATGAAGTGGTAGATGGAATTGTATTAACACATGGGCATGAAGATCATACAGGAGCTGTAGATAATTTGTTTGATATCTATCAATGTCCAGTATACATGGATCTTGATGATTATGATTTAGTAGATCCTAAATATGCTGGTAGTCATGGATTTGATGCACCAATCTATACAGAAGTACATGCTTTGAAGAAGGATAGTAAAGTTGGTACTTTTGCTTTAGAAGTAACAAAGACACCAGGTCATACGAAAGGGAGTGTTGTAATCCGTTATCGTAATTTGTTATTTACAGGAGATACTTTATTTCAAGGAAGTATTGGTAGAACAGATTTATATGGTGGAAGCGAAGTTGAAATGAAAGAATCATTAAAGAAGTTTTTTGATATGCCACATGATTTGGTTGTATTACCTGGACATGGTCCTAAATCAACTATCAAACAAGAATTGGAAACGAATATGTATATACAATATTATTTTGGAGCGAATAAATGAAAAGATTTATTTTAATTGTATGTTGTTGTTTTCTTGTTTCTTGTAGTTCAAAAGAAGTGGCTTCTACAAGTTCTACAACGGAAATTACAACACCAATTTCTCAAACAGATTTCACAGATACAGAAGCAGAGAATGTTTTTAACATGGCTGTTAGAAATCATTGTAAACAACTGAATCAAGTTTGTACTGTAGGAAAAGTTGTTGTACAAAAAAATAATATTTATGGGACTTATACCTATCATGAAAATGATCAAGAGTATACGGTGACTGGTACATTAGAAAACGTAAAGATTTCAAATAATGATTCTTCGATTGTAACGATTGGTAAAAAACTATTTTCAACAGGTGTCATTCAAAAAAAACAAGAAGCTGATGATTCTTCTGAAGAAGAAACAACGACTACATTTGATTTGCCTACAGAAGTAGATGAATCACAAAATGGAGAAGTTGTTTATGAAGATGAAACATATAAAATTCGTTTAATGAATCTTGAAACTGGTGTGATGAACTTTAATGGAACATTTGATGGTACTGGTTATTTTAAACTATATGCCTTAACAATTGATCAAAGTCAAAGATTTGATATTGCTGAAGTGAATGGTAGCGGTTCTTACAACGAAACCACTGCATTGGATGCTGGTTGGTATTACATCGTCGTAGAAAGAGTGGATGGAACTTATACGATGAATTGGCAAGCACAGTAGAAAATTTTTCGGAAAATATAAAAAAATATAGAATTTTATTTTGAGAAGTGGTATATTATTTTCAAGTGAAAGCACTTGCAGATTAAGGAGATTTAAAATTATGGCAGAAAAGAAAATTGTATTATTTTGTGCAGCAGGTATGTCTACATCTTTATTAGTTAATAAGATGAAACAAGCAGCTGCTAAAGCTGGAAAGGATTATGATATCGCAGCTTATAGCTTAAATGAAGAAGAAAAACATGCACCAGATGCTGACGTTATTCTTCTAGGACCACAAGTTCGTTACGCATTAGCTAAACTACAAGCTAAGTATCCTGGAAAACCTATTGAAGGTATCGACATGAGAATGTATGGCATGATGGATGGTGAAGGTACTGTTGCATATGCTAGAAAACTCATGAATGACTAATTGAAAAAATAGTATTAATGAGAGTGGGAATGAAAATTCCTACTTTTTTTGTGGATTTTTGATATTTTTTGTGAATGTTGTATTAGGGGTATTATGGAAAATAGATTACAAGAAATATTAAAGGTTGCATTAGCGTATGGTGTAAGTGACATCCATTTTGATTTATCTAGTGAGAATAAAATATCAATTGAAATGAGAATTAAAGGACAAATGAAACAATTAATTCCGAAAGAAAAAGACATTTGTTTATTTCATTATTTGATGTATCGAGCAAACTTAGATGTTTCTGATATATCTAGACCACAAACTGGTTCATTTAGAGAAGTTATTGATCACAAAGAATTATCTATTCGGTTTTCGTTTGTTTCTTCTTATTATGTGAAATCTGGAGTATTAAGAATCTTGAATACAATAAATACACTAACAATGAATTCTTTAAGTTTAGAAGAAGATACAAAACAATATCTTAATAATATTACACAAAAAACAAATGGCTTATTTTTATTTTCAGGACCTACAGGAAGTGGAAAAACGACAACTGTATATACGCTATTAAATGAAGCAAAAGGAAAGAAGATCTTTTCTTTAGAAGATCCAGTTGAAGTTGTAAATGAAAAATATGTACAAATACAAATTAATGAAAAACAACATCTTTCTTATGCGGAAGGAATCAAACAATTAATGCGACATGATCCAGATATTATCATGATTGGAGAAATTAGAGATGAAATCGTGGCGCAAATGGCAGTACGTTGTGCATTAACAGGACATTTAGTCATTAGTACGATTCATTCTTTTTCATGTAGGAGTACGATATTAAGAATGTTAGATTTAGGTGTAGATCGATATCAATTACAGGATGTTTTAAAAGGCGTGAGTTCACAAAGATTATTTTTAGATCAGAGTGGACATACATTTGGAATCTATGAATTTATGAATGAAAAACAAATATTTCAATATTTTGAGAAAGGAGAAGTGACAGATGATTTTAAAACATTACAAACCAGAGTTGCATCGTTTTACAAACAAAACATCATTTCTTTTGAACAAGCACGACCATACATTGCAGATTGAAGATTGTATTGCGTTAAAACAACTTTTAGAAAGTGGATTTTCTATCAAGGATGCAATCCATATCTTATATGATAAACAAAATCAAAAAGTATTTGATTCTATATTGAATCGATTAAACAATGGAGAAAGTTTAAATAAATTCTTTCATGATTATTGTCCAAAAAAATATCGAGCACTATTTGGAAGTTTTATTCAATGTATGCCATTTTTAGAAAGCTTATCTACATGTATTGAAATTATACAAGCAGAAGACAAAAATAGAAAAGAAATGATGAATGGGATGTTTTATCCATCTATGTTATTGATAGGTGTCATTGTAGGTGTATATCTATTTAATGAATTGATTTTACCAAATATGATTGGCTTATTAGCTGGTTTTCAAATGCAATCAAATCAATATGTTTTATTACAAAATATCATTCGATATGGAATTCGAATTGTATTGATTATTGTTTTATTTACGATTTTTATGTTTGTTTTTCTAATACAGAAAACACAAATTGTAAATACATATCAGATTATTTCTCGATACTTTCCAAATGGTATCTTTGTTCAAACAATTTCCTCACAATTCGCAAGATTTTTCTTAGAATGTCAGAAAAGAAATATCTCAACTAAGGATGCGTTAGATATATTAATTCATGTGCATGAACAACCTTGCGTATCTTATATCGCTAGCATTTTGAATCAACATTTGTTAAAAGGTGAAACAATGATGCAAGCTTTAAACAAAACACATATTGAAAAGACATTATTACGTTTCTTTAGAATCGCAATTATATCTTCCAATTGCGAAGAAATGTTAGAAGGTTATCTACAAATGGTACAACTTAAAAAGAAAATCGCAATCAAACGATTTAGTCGTTATATTCAATTATTTTCGTATTCATTGATTGGTGTTGTGATGATATTTGTATATCAAATCTTAATGGTTCCTATGACAATGTTACAAAATTTATAACTGTTTTTTGGAGATTCAAAAAAATTTGTGAATAGTATAGTAGGAGGTGCTATATGAAAATAAAACAGAAGAATGGTTTTACACTATTGGAGATGACAATTGTAGTAATTGTTATTTCGGTAATCTTCTTGCTATCTGTTCCATCGATTCAAAAGACATTAGGGGTTGTGAATAACAAAGGGTGTAAAGCTCTAGAAAAGGTAGCAGATTCGGCAATACTAGAATATAAAATGGAATATGATGAATATCCTAGTAGTGTAGATGATTTAGTGAATGCTGGACTATTAAGTGAATCGCAAGTGCAGTGTGATGGTTCAAAACAATTGGTGATTATTGATGGAGAAGCAAGTATCGAATAAAGGATTTACGTTAGTAGAATGCTGTGCTGTTTTAGCTGGTATTTCAATACTATCATTGTTAATTTTACCTGTTCATGAATTTTCTAAAACAGATTGGTATATATTTCCAGTGGATTATTGGCTATATCAATCTCAAGCGATCAAAGAAAGTCAAAAAGTTAATTATTCCTATGGAGATGAAACGATTCACTTCAATGAAATAGGAAATGTATCAAAAGCACAAACAATACATGATGATAAATGTGCAATTGTGGTAGAACTAGGAGGTGGTAGGCTTGTTGAAAGATGCTCTGATTAGCGTTTGTATTATCTCTGTGATTTGTTTGATCGTTTCTACAACGCTTACAACACATATTAATATTCAAACAAAGGTACATGAACAATTTCGAATACAACAAGAAGAATTTATAGATTTTTATAACAATTTATGGAAAATAGAAATCAAAGAGGAACCATCTTAGTAGATTTTCTTTTGACGTTATTGATTACGGTATCTTTGTTTCCAATTGTTTTATCTTGTATTTCTGTTTTATCAAAAGGATTAAAACGAAATCCTGAAATTCAAGATATGATTGCGACAAATCAATTGCGTCGAATATTAGAGATATCCTATGACTTAAAGGTTGAAGATCAAATATTGTATTTCCAATACCAAAAAAAAGAAATGCATCTAGGATTAGTCAATGACAATATCATTATTCAACCTGGTACGCAAATCGTATATACGAATGTAGATTCTTGTGAATTTGAATGCGAAGATGATGTAATTTTGATTTGTTATGAAAGAAATGGAAAAAAATATGAAGAAGCTATCGCAAAGTAACAGTGGATTTGTATCAACATATTTTCTATCAATTCTTCTGTATGTTAGTTCTATTATTTTTTTGATTAGTATTATGGATCAAAAAATGATTCAAACAATCATGAATATGAAATTAGCCAATATTTATCTTCAACAAGAAATAGAAGTTATTAATGATTTAAAACAACGTACAATCATAGAAGAAGAATCTAATCTTTTACTAAATACTTGTTCCTATTCTTATATCAAAGAAGATCCTTATGTTTATGTTGACATACATTCAGAATATGAAGAACAACTTGTTATAACGTATGATTTTGAAGAAAATATTATCCTATCTTATACGAGTCAAAGAGATATCATCGATTGACAAACAACGTGTTTTCTATAAAATTAATATCGATAAGAAAAGGCGGTATAAAAAATGATTCAATCAACAGAAATTAAACCAGGACAATGTTTTATTTGGGAAGGAAACTTATATCAATGTATCGAAAAGTCTTTGAATAAGACTGCTATGGCAAAAATGAAAGTAGCTTTAAAAGTAAAGGATCCTAAAACGGGGGTTGTAAAAGAATTAGGTCTTATTGGATCTGATAGAGTAGAAGAAGCTTATATTGATAAAAGAGAAATGCAGTATTTGTATGATGATGGATCTTCATTAGTGTTTATGGATACAGAAACATATGAACAAATTGAAATTCCTGAAGAAAGAGTGAAATGGGAAAAGAATTTCTTGAAACCATCTGAAATGATTAATATTCAAGTATTCAATGGAGAAATCTTAGGTGTTATTCTACCGGATAAAGTTTCTTTACAAATTACAGAATGTGAACAAGCAGTAAAAGGTGATACAGCTACTTCTGCACAAAAGAATGCAGTTCTTGAAACTGGTTTGGAAATCAAAGTTCCACTCTTTATTCAACAAGGTGAAACAGTCGTTGTTAGCACTGCAGATGGAAAATACAATTCTAGAGCGAAAGACTAAATTATAAAAATGTGCTTAAAAAGCGCATTTTTATTGTTATAATAGTTTGGCAGGGGAAAATATATGAATCAAAGATTACAACTTTTAAATAGAAGAAGAAATACAGTTTTACTTGCGAGACACACACGTGTCGTTTCAATGCGTCATATACCACATCAATATGTTCAAAAAGTACATACAAAAAAAGATATTGAAATAAAATTGCAAGTAGAAACACCTATTATTGAAGAAACACAAGTTGAAGTTGTTGAAGAAATAAAAAAAGAGTCTGTTCTTATTGAGAAGAAACCAAAGAAGAAAAAGCCAAACAAGAAGGTTTTAAAAGAAAAGAAAAAAGCAGAGAAGTTAAAAGATAAAGAGGATAAATTAAATCGCTTGATTGATGAACCTACAACAAGTATTTTCTTACTATTAACAAATCCAGTTCTTTGTATGGAAAAGGTAGGAACTGTTGATTACGCAACATTGTCTACTGGACAAAGAGTTGTATTGAATATCATAAAGTGGATTGTCTTTAGTACTTGTATTGCCAGCGTGATTTCTGGATATATCAATATTGATCCATTTGGCTTTGCGAGATTAAACTTTACTGCTTCCGCAAACTTGGCATTTAAGATAGCGGTATATGGATATCTATTTGAAATCTTAACTATTTACTTGATTTATTATCTATGTAATTCAAGAAAGAATCCAATTGATAGAGCTAGAATGTGTTCTATTGTATCAATTAGTACACCATTTAAAATTGCATTGTTTGTGTTGAGTGCAATTGTACTTCAAAAAAATGTTGGTATTGGTGCAGCGATATTTATCGCATCTTGTTTGATTTGTTTTATGTTGACTGCATTTGGCCTTAGTGAAACAAAACTTCCACCAAGAAGATGCCTGGTAGCGATATTTGTTGGATTAGTGATTGCGTTAGCTTTGTTTATTCCATATTTTAACTTTATCGCAAAAGATGTTGTTAAAATCTTTATGAATATTTTAAACATATAAAGATAGATGAATTTCTATCTTTTTTTTGAGGATTTTAGAAAGTATTTGTGAATATAGTATTGAGTTACCATAACGGGTAGACGGTTAGCTCTGAATTGTTGAAATTTTTATGTTTCATAGAAAGGAATATAAGAGGAGCGCATGCTTTTCTAGCTCCTTTTGAGGAGTTGCGTATGACATTAGTGGAAATACTCAGTATCATTTCTTTGATTTTTACTGTGTTGCAATTTGCATTAGCGTTTGATTCTTACTTAGAATCCAAAAAGAAAAACGACCGCTGATTTTGTCCTGATTCAATCGGTCGTTTTCTGAATTGAACGGAACTAACCGCTTATCGGTAGCTCTTTACTTTTGTATTTTAACATGAAATGAATCTATTTGTTGAAAGAAATGGAAAATAAAAT
>CAVFDO010000038.1:0-18141 GCA_963621095.1 bacterium | reverse complement strand
ATCTGCCCTGTATGATAAGGTCATTCCTTAGGTCATTTAATGACTTGATGATTAAACTGTACTCGTTATCGGTAAGTGCAAGGTGGTATTTGATATTTCTCATCATGGCTTCCTCCTTGACTATATTCTACTCGGCTGGTTACTAAATTGCGAATGTGCGGATTTTCTAAGCTCAGAAAAAGGCTCTGACCTTTTACAGTCAAAGCCTTAATCGCCTCTTTACTATGCCCTATAAAGTTTCATTTATTGATTCTTAATTACTGCCTTATGTGGCATTAGCAAAATTCAAATCTCTTTTTTTAAAGTGATTTCGATAACTGTATCAATTGGATCAGGACATTGGTGAGAAGCAGTATCAATATTTATGAATGTATAATCTGGATAACTTTCAGCGTTCCATGGTGTTTGTATCTTGATTTCAGAACCATCTGACAATCTTCTTACTTTTAATATCTTGTCTTTTTGAATGTGTACTGGGATATCAAATACACTTTCATCTAAGATATGTGCGTATATTTTATTTCCGTTTTGTGTATATCTTCCCCATTCAGGTTTATCTAGGAAACATTTTTCACAATTATAAATAGAAGCTTGATTGTATTTCATCCATTCAGATATTTCTTTTAATATTTTGGCGGATTGCGTTGGGAACTTGCCACGTGCATCTGGACCTACATTACAAATTAAATTACCAGATTTACTTACACATTCAACTAATGTACGAATAATCAATTTAGCTGACTTATAATTTGTATCTTTAGCACAATATCCCCAATGTTCGTTCATTGTTAAACAAGCTTCCCAAGGAATTGGTTTTTCTATTTTATTTGTGATACCTGTTGGTGGAATCATTTGCTCTGGAGAAGTGAAATCTCCTGAAGTGAAGGATGGATGTTCATCCATGATTGTTCCTGGATAAATTCCGTCCCCTTCTAAACGGTTATCAATGATCATATCTGGTTGGTATTTTCTTGCCATCGTTACGATTTTATTCGCATCCCAAACATCTTTTTTCATATTATCATAAGAAAAATCAAACCACATGATATCTAGCTTTCCATATTGTGTTAATAGTTCATGTATTTGTTCATGCATATATGCTAAATAGTTTGAAAAGTTTCTATGTTCATTACTACATTCAGGATGGTTTCTCATTGGATGATGTTTATCTTGATAGTGTGGATAATCTGGATGATGCCAATCTAACAAAGAATAATACAATCCTACTTTTAAACCTTCTTTACGAAAAGCTTCTAAGAATTCTTTGACATAATCTCTTTTAGCTTTCCAATCCGTTGTTTTTGTATCAAATAAACAAAATCCATCATGATGTTTTGCGGTTAGCACTGCGTATTTCATGCCTGCTTCTTTTGCGGACCTTGCCCAAAGCTCAGGATGAAAATCATTGGGGTCAAATTCATTGAAATATGGAATGTAATCTTCTTCTTTCATTTGTTCATCACTTCTGACCCATTCACCTCGAGCTGGTATTGCGTATAATCCCCAATGAATGAATAAACCAAACCGATCTTTTTGGAATTCTTGAATGTTCATAAAAAAGCACCTCTACGTAATTATTTTAAACGAAAATGATAAGAAAGTGTTTTCATTTTGTGTGAACACTGCTATCTTGTGTATGTAAATATAAAAAACAAGCATCTTTATGGTATAATAAGCGAGTTTTGGAAGGTGAAAAATGATAAAAGCAATTATTTTGGACTTTGCTGGAGCGATGATAGCCGCAAAAGGAACGGACTATTCTGAATTGATCCGTGAAGTCATCAACAATAGTAATATCAAAAGTGAAGAAGAAGCAGTGGCTTTTTATAAAGAAGAACTTACTGCTTTAGAAGCAGTTTCTCAAGGTGAGAATTTCATGACAATGGATGAAATGGAAGATAAGATCATCACAACGGCAATTGAAAAATACAATCTGAAAAAAGATCGTAAACAAATGCACACTTTATTAAAGAACTTTTGGATGTATTCTCCAATTCATCCTGATGTAAAAGAATTCTTTATGAAGTGTCCATTACCTGTATATATTCTTACGAATCATTCGGAAGATTATATTCATGTAGTTGTACGTAGAAATAACTTACATCCATATGGAATTTTAAGTGCAGAAAATTATAAGGTTAGTAAACCTTCTCCACAATTCTTCGCTAAGGCAAAAGATATAACATCCTACGAAAATAGTGAAGTAATGTATGTATCAAGTGATTTAGAAACAAATGTTGTGGAAGCAAGTGAAGCTGGTATTAATGCGGTATTGTTGGATCGTAAAAGACAATATCGTAATACAAAGTGTCAAAGAGTTAGAAGTTTAGTAGAAATTTTAGTGAATTTAAATCAATGAGGCAATTATGGCAATTCTTGAAGTGAAAGATTTAAATTATTCATATGTTGAAGAAAGACAGACGATTAAAAACGTCTCTTTTTCTGTTGAAGAAGGAAGTTATACGACCATTGTAGGACATAATGGAAGTGGCAAATCAACGATTGCGAAATTGATCATGGGTCTATTAGAAAAACAAAGTGGTTCTGTAGTTATCGATGGAATTGAATTGAATATAGAAAATTTAAATCAGATTCGTTCTAGAATTGGAATTGTTTTTCAAAATCCCGATAATCAATTTATTGGGGCAACTGTTAGAGATGATATTGCATTTGGATTAGAAAATCATTGTGTTGATCCATCATTAATGGATGAAATCATTCTAAAAAATGCTGGGCTTGTTAAGATGGATGATCATTTAGAAAAAGAACCAACGCATTTAAGTGGTGGTCAAAAACAAAGAGTTGCGATTGCGGGAGTACTCGCAATGAAACCAAAGATTTTGATTTTTGATGAAGCTACAAGTATGTTGGATCCAGATGGTAAAGATGAAATCAAAAGAGTAATCATGCAGTTACATAAAGATAGTTCACTAACGATTTTATCCATTACACATGATATTGATGAAGTGGCTTCTGCTGACTATGTTATTGCTTTAGAAGATGGAAAAGTAGCTTTAACAGGTACTCCTGATGAAGTTTTTAAACATGAACAAAGATTAAAAGAAATGAAATTAGATATTCCTTTTTCTTTGAAATTGAAGAATGCATTACAAAAAAGAGGCGTTCAAGTACAACGCCATCTAAATATGGAAGGAATGGTGGATGAATTATGCCAATTACATTCGAAAATGTAACACATACATATAGTGCCGGAACGCCATATAAATCGACTGCGTTAAAAGGAATTAATCTTGAAATCCAAGAAGGAAAGATGACTGCAATCATTGGACAGACTGGTTCTGGAAAGAGTACACTAGTACAACATTTAAATGCGTTGTTACTTCCAGATGAAGGTACAGTTCATATTTTAGATAGAGAAATCAAGGCGAATGAAAAGCCAAAAAATCTTAAATCTTTAAGAGGAAGAGTTGGTCTTGTGTTTCAATTTCCTGAATATCAATTGTTTGAAGAAACGGTTTTGAAAGATGTTGCCTTTGGCCCAAAGAACTTTGGCTGTAGTGAAGAAGAAGCAATTCAAAAAGCAAAAGAAGCTTTGAATCTTGTTGGATTAGGTGAACATTATTATGAAAAAAGTCCTTTAGAAATGTCTGGAGGACAAAAAAGAAGAGCAGCGATTGCGGGAATTCTAGCAATGGATCCTGAAATTTTAGTTTTAGATGAACCAACTGCTGGATTAGATCCTGCTGGTACTGCAATGATGATGGCTTTATTCTCTAAATTAAATAAAGAACTGCATAAAACAGTATTAATGGTTACACATGATATGGAAAATGTTTATACATATTGTGATGATGTTGTTGTAATGGAAAAGGGAACAGTGAAATTAAAGAGTTCTGTGAAAGAATTCTTCTCTGATCCAAAAAAATGCAGAGAATTGAATATTTTACCTCCATATATTGTTATAATGAAAGAAATGATGAATAACAATGGTTTTTCTGTTCCAGAATCTGTAACAAATATTGATGAACTTGCGGACTATATCGCAAAGGAGGTCAAGTAATATGGGCAACTTTACACTTGGCAGATATATTCCTTTAGATTCTGTGATTCATCGCTTAGATCCTAGAGCGAAAATCATGGCAATGTTGTTGGTTTTGATTACGATTTTCTTTCCTGCTGGATGGATAGGATACGCAGTTATCTTTGCGTGTGCGTCAATCGCAATCATATTAGCGAAACTTTCCGTTTCTTTTATTTGGAAAGCAATGAAACCAATGTTATTTATGTTGTTTTTTCTACTAGTTATCAATGCATTGGTATTAAAAACGGGTGATGTCATTCTAACAGCTGGTGGTTGGTCATTATACTCAGATGCAATATTTCAAACGTTATATATTGCGGTTCGTTTATTATTAATGATTATGATAACGACTTGTTTGACAGCTACAACAAAACCATTAGAGATGACATTGGGGATTGAAGATTTATTAAGTCCATTTCAAAAGATTGGTTTACCATCTCATGAAATCGCAATGTTAATTTCAATTGCGTTACGTTTTATTCCAGACTTGATTGATGAAACTGCTAGAATCATGAAAGCACAAGAATCTCGTGGCGTTGATATGAAAGAAGGTAAGTTGTCTGAAAGAATTATGGCTATCTTATCTTTAATCGTTCCTTTATTTGTATCAGCATTTCAAAGAGCAGAAGATCTCGCAAATGCGATGGAAGCTAGAGGATACGCACCAGGAGAACCTAGAACACGTTATAAACAATTAAAGATGACAGCGAAAGATTGGATTTTGATTGCGTTTTGTTTTGTTTTGATGGGCGTGATTATTTGGATAGCGTGGTTTGCATGAGATACAAATGTACGGTTTCTTATGTAGGAAATCATTATGAAGGTTGGCAATCTCAAACAAAAGGAACTTCTATCCAAGAAAAAATAGAAGAAGCTATTGAACATATTACACAAAAGCATATTTCGATTACAGCTTCTGGTAGAACAGATGCTGGTGTAAGTGCTAGAGAGCAAGTGTTTATGTTTGATACGGATAGAGTAATGGATCCTAGAAAATGGATGGGTGCTATCAATGCGTACTTGCCAGATGATATTCATATTTTAAATGTAGAACAAAAAGATGATATCTTTCATTCTAGATATAATGTGCGTTATAAAAAATATACATATCGTATTAACAATGGAATGTATGATGTGTTTACAAAAGATTATGCATATCAATATTCTGTTCCATTAGATTATGAAAAGATGAAAGAATGCATTCATGTATTTGAAGGGACACATGATTTTACATCTTTTAATTCCTCTTCTTTAGAAGAATATCCAATACAAGTACGTTCTATTTATCAAGTAGAATGTAATAAAACAGATGATATGATTTCATTCACATTCATTGGAAAAGGTTTTCTTAGATATCAAGTTAGAATGATGGTTGCATCCATCATTGATGTTGGTAGAGGAAAGAAAACAATCGAAGATGTAAAACAAATGTTGGAAGAAAAAAGCAGAACTGTCAAAAGACATAACGCACCAGCATGTGGACTTACTTTAGAGCATGTAGATTATTTTGAGATGATTGCGTTAAATGAGAATATTCAAATCCGAGAATTCTTAAAAGGAGATACGCTATCTTGCGAAGAATGGAATATTCAAGATATTGAAGAAAGAATTCAAAAGAAGATATATCCATGTGCATACGCAATATGTACAAGAAATAATCAAGAAATGAAAGGTTGTCTTATTTTAAAAGATAATCAAGCAATGATTTATTTATATGATATGGATGATAAAAAATATATTTTAGAAATCCATAATCAAATCCTAAATAAACTTTATGAAAAGAATATTCATTCTTATCAGATTCAACAATATGATAATTCAAAAAATTATCTAAAATAGAACAAAAAAAGATTGACTTTATTGGGCTAAACCTCTAGACTTAAACGTGGCACTCCATGCCAAAAATGTAGCCCCGGTAAAGTTACATTTTCAGTAAAGGAGAAAAAGAATATTATGCGTCAAACAACGATGTTAAAGCCAAGCGAAGTTGTCCGTACATGGTACGTAGTAGATGCTACAGATGCTACACTTGGACGTCTTGCAACAAAAGTAGCTACAGTATTAAGAGGTAAGAACAAGCCAACTTACACACCTAACGTTGACTGCGGTGACTATGTTATCGTTATCAATGCTGACAAGGTTAAGATCACAGGCGATCAGGATTTCAAGAAGTTTTACTTCTCACATTCTCAATGGCCAAATGGTCTACGTGTAAGATCTACAAAGGTTATGCGTGAACAGTATACAGTTGAATGGGTTGAAAAAGCTATCAAGGGTATGCTTCCTCATACTAAGCTAGGTGATGTTCAACGTAAACACGTATTTGTTTATGAAGGACCTGAACATCCACACACAGCTCAAAAGCCAGTTGAGCTAAAGGTAAAGTAAGGAGGAAATAGAGACAATGCCAACAAAGAAGAAGACAGTTAGCTACGCCGGAACAGGACGTAGAAAGAAGTCTGTTGCCCGTGTTTTTATGACTCCGGGAACAGGTAACATCACAGTTAATGGTCGTACTTTAGAAGAATACCTACCACAGGCTACTCTTCGTATGGAAGTTAATGCTCCATTAGTATTGACAGAAACAAAAGATCAGTTTGATATCAAGATCAACGTATACGGCGGTGGCTATACAGGCCAAGCTGGTGCTATGAGACATGGTATCGCTCGTGCTTTATTAGAAGCAAGCGCTGATTACAGACCTGTACTTAAGAAAGCTGGATTCCTCACACGTGATTCTCGTATGAAGGAAAGAAAGAAGTACGGTTTAAAGGGTGCAAGAAGAGCACCACAGTTCTCAAAACGTTAATCAGAACCAACTTTTGGTTACTACGCAAAGAGACTCAAAACCACTCAACCCCTTTATTTATGGGCTTTGGGTGGTTTTTTATATTTCTGTGGGTTGCCGTGAGAAGTGTTGAAACGTGAACATAAGCACGCACGTAGCACGCTTCAAGGTAACAAGATTAACTCCTCAGTTATTTTTCAGCACGCACAGAGTAGTAAAGGCTCTATTAAAAATAAAGGTATCAGCGCTTCTGATGAATTTCCATCTTTTTTTCGCCCAATCCTTTCTAAAAACACTGTATCAAAAAAGATAAGGGTCGTCACCCTAAAACGATGTATAAGATGACTTTATCTAAAAGATAAAATCCCTACATCTTTTAAAGGTTCAATTATCCCTATCCAATTTTAGAGATTCGAAAAAATACGATGTCAGTTTAATTAGCTAGCCTCGATTTCGTATAGATGTATAAAATTTGGTAGAAGTAGACGTATCGATCATTATAACAATGTCAGGATGGCATCATAGATTTGTGATAAAATGAGGATAGTTAGGAGAAAATATACTATGAGAAGAAAATGGAGTGTTTTTTTGTCACTTATTTTGATTTTTTCGATGGCTTTTGTTTTACCGGTCTATGCAGATGATGAAGGTACAGAAATAGCAAGTGAAGATCAAGAAATATTGAATGCAGATCATAGTGAAGAAGAGGCAACTTTTGAAAGTGATTTACAGTCGAATACGGAAGAGGTACAAGAAGACTATAAGGTATCTTATACGGGAGATTTTAGCAACGTTGTTTCAGGTTATATTGTGATTTATCCAGATCAATTAACAACATCTAATAAAAAATGGCCCGTCATTGTTTGGGCGAATGGAACAGCTTGTCCCCCAGTTCTTTATTGGAATGCTTTGTGTGCACTTGCTTCCAAGGGATATATTGTTGTGGCAAGTTCAGATACGATGAGTGCTAATGGGAAAAGTCAAGTTGGGGAAGTAGACTATATTCTTGGCGAGAATGGGAAATCGAATAGTAATTTTTATAATAAAGTGGATGAATCTCGAATTGGTGCGGCTGGACATTCACAGGGTGGAAGGAGTTCGGTGAACGCAGCTAAATTAGATGATCGTATTAAGGCGGTTGTTTCGATTGCGGGAAGTAATACGTCAAACGAAAGATCTGGGCAAAATACACCTACACTTTTTTTGACAGGTACAGCAGATCTTGTTGTTCTTTCTTCTTTATGGGTAAAGCCGACATATAATTCCGCAAATGGAGCGGCAGCCTATGCTTCTTTAAAAGGAGGAATTCACACAAGTGTTATCAACAATTATGATTCGATTGTTTATTATACGGCGAAATGGATGGATTCTTATTTAAATAACAACAATGATTCCAGAGCTATATTTATGGAAGGCGGTCAATTTTTTACGGATTCAGCTTGGAAGAATGTACAATCTAAGTCTGTGGAACTAGTCACAACAGCTAGTATTTTTGGAAATGTAAATATAGGTATTATAATAGGTATTGTGTTTATACTATTATTGATTGTGATTTTAGTTGTTCGAAAAAAGAAAGGGAGAGATACGGTGGTTGAGTAAAATAATAAAAGTTTTCTTATCAAGCTTAATGATTGTTTGCGTGTCTTGCTTAAGCGTATATGCAGATGAAAAACCGGTTTATTTAGCTTTAGGAGATAGTATTACATATTGATATGAACCGAGTGATCAAATTCTAGATGGATATGACTATACAGGAGAATAAATGACGGATGATTGTTTTGTTCAAATTCTTGCGAAAGAAAAAGGTTATACAGCGATTAATGAGGGTGTAGTTGGAAATATGGCTGTAGGAATCAAAAATCAATTGGACACAGGTGAATTAGATTCTTATATAGAGCAGGCACAGATTGTGCCGATTACTTGTGGTGGTAATGATTTGATGGCATTGGTATGTTCCAAGACAGCAGATCTTTATAATAAATATTATGGAGGTACTAGCCCGCTTACTTCGGATGATTTTATTTCAAATTTAAATCAGGTTACGGCTTATATTAAAGAAAAAATCTGAATGCTTCTATTTTTATGGAAACGCAATATAATCCCTATGAGCATTTTACATATTGGAAAGCTATTTCTAAACATATAGGGAATTGTGTTGCTGAATTAAATGATGCGATAGAGCAAAATACAACGACAGGTCAATATACTGTAGTTGATGTATATAGTGCTTTTTCTGGGAATACAGCCACATATTGCAATGCTCGAGGGGATTCGAAAGATGATTAATTTTTGGACTTTCACCCTTCTTTAGAGGGAAATAAAGTGATTGCACAATGTTTTTCACAAGTCGTGCTTGAAGCGACAGTCTCAACATCAAGTATATTTGGTGTTGGAAGTGTTAATATAGCCGTTCTTGTCATTTTTGTCATATTAATATTAGGCGGCATTGTTATTTTTATGATAAAAAAGAGGCGAAAAGAGGTTTAGAATTTATGCTTGAAGAATTTATTTCGTTTATTGTTGTTGGTGCGTGCTTCTTGTATTTGTTGTTTCGCTTCTATAGGAATAGCGTACTGTACTTAAAAATATTTGTAGCAGCTATTGGTTGTTTATTTCTTGGAGAATTGTATAAATTTGTTTATATGATTTCGTTTGAAAGATTGCCTAATATGTTTAATTTAGAATATTTAGGCATGTTTGGGTGCTTTTTGTTTTTTACAACCGCAAATTTTGGAGTAATGAATCATATAATAGATGATGGTGATAAACAAAATAGAAATAAAAGATTAATTTCATTGCTTCCTCCATGTATAATTGGTGTTCTGTTTTTGTTGAGTGTTTATTATGAATCGAATGTAGATATAAAGTTTATGAATTTTATGTTGATGATTCCGGTCGTTATTGCATCTTATTATAGTAGTAAACAAATTCTATTTTCGGATATGGGATTGTTGTTTTTGAAATTGATAAAGCCATGCAACATTATGGTTTTAGTAATGGCATTGTTAAATGGATTCTACCTTTTGCTTCGAGCTATGGGAAATGATATGAATAATATGATTGTAAATTATGGCTTATTGTGTTCGTGTGTTGTTCTATCGTTTTTATTAGAGAGGAGTCGTAGATTATGGAAAATTTAACTTATATTCTTTTTATATCTATGTGTATTCCTTTAATCATGATGGCTGCTCTTCTTGAAGAAAAATCTCGAAGATTGATTGTTTTTATGTTGTTGGGAATTTCAATGTGTTTATTGGCGTCAGAACTAAATCCAATTATTGCTTATTTTATTTCGGATGATCGAACTTATATTACTACAAATATAACACCGATTATCGAAGAACTTTTAAAGGCAATCCCAATTTTGTTTTATGCTTATGTTTTTAATGAGGATAGGCAGAGTGTGTTAGAGGTGGCAATGGCTGTCGGTATTGGATTTGCGTTATTAGAAAATGCTTGGATACTTGTAAAATATATGGATAGTATAAGTATTGTTCTTGCGTTTATACGTGGTTTTGGATCTGCATTGATGCATGGAGTGTGTTGCTTGTTTGTTGGATATGGTACCTCTTTTATAAAGGTACGTAGAAAGTTATTTTATTCTGGTATTTTTGCGATGTTATCGGTTGCGATTATCTATCATTCAATTTATAATTCGTTGGTTCAATCTTCGTATCCAATGGTAGGAATTGTTCTCCCTATTGTCACTTATATTCCTTTATTATTGTATATAAAATTTTCTAATCATAAAAAATGGGTGCTTTAAAATAACGTAGGGCCGGTTTAAAATGAGCTTTAAAACTCGTGGAATTTCAAACACTATAAGAATTTAAAGGTACAATTACTATACAAGCAGAGTATTGAAAGTTCTGCTTGTATTTTTGTTGGCTATATTAGCATTTTAAAAATACCTTGATGCAGAAAATATAAAAAATCGAGATTGGAATAACCTCTGTTGATCTTCATATTCTCGATTTTTACTGGTTTATTTTGTGTTATCTGCTAATTCTTTTGCGAGCAGTTCTAATTGTGGGAGATTATCTTCAGAAACAGAAGATTGAATCTTGATGATTGGTTCAATAATCTTCATGTTTTTCATGGATTCTAATTGTTGTTTCATTTTATTAGCTGCCATAGGAGCCCATGATCCATTTTCAATAAGCCCAACTATTCTATCAGATAAATTATGATTTTTTAATTCTGTCAATAGATTCTGCATGGAATCAAACACTTCCCCATTGTACGTGGCACTTGCGAATACAAGTGTAGAATATTGGAATGCACGAGATACTAGTTCAGAAGTGTCAGTTTTAGATGTGTCAAAAATCATAACAGAACGCATACCGTTTTCCGCAAGTTTTGTTGCGAGGATTTCTGCAGCGTTTTGTGTATTTCCATAGATTGATCCATAGAATATCGCAACAGAATAACGTTGAGGTTCATAAGCTGCCCAATGATAGTAGCGAGAAATGATTTGTTCAAAATCTTTTCTCCAAATATGTGCGTGTAATGGACAAATCATTTTAATATCTAAAGAACTTGCTTTCTTTAATACTGCTAATGTTTGAGGACCATATTTCCCTACAATATTTACATAATATCTTCTTGCTTCATCTCTCCAGTCATGATCCCATCTCACTTCATCCGCAAAGATATTTCCGCTCATTGCTCCAAATGAGCCGAATGCATCTGCAGAAAATAGTGTTCCTGTTGTAGATTCATAACTCATCATAACTTCTGGCCAATGTACCATTGGTGCAGCTATAAAGTGTAGTTCATGTTTTCCTAGAGAAAGTGTATCGCCTTCTTTTATGACGATAGAACGCTCTTTAACATCTAGATGATAGAAATTTTCAATCATTTTAAATGCTTGTGCACTCGCAACAAGTTTCATTTCAGGATATTTATGAAACAAATCAGGAATCATAGAACAATGATCTGGTTCCATATGTTGAACAACCATATAATCTAATTTCTTATCTTTTAAAACATAATCTAAGTTTTCCTGGAACTGTCTAGCAACAGAATCATCTATACCATCCATCAAACATGTTTTTTCATCATCAATCAAATAGTTGTTATAAGACATACCATTTGGCACAGGATAAACATTTTCAAATAATTCAATACGTCGATCATTAGCACCTAAATAGTAAATATCTTCATTGATTTTTCGAACATTATACATAAGAATTCCTCCATTCTTTTCAAAATAATAATTCACTTTTTTGAAAATGGAAATACAAAATTGTATGGATTTTGTATAATGGAAAAAAGATTTGAAAGTTTTTTACAAAGGAGGAGAAATGGCGAATATATTTGAGTATTTAGAATGGAGAAGTGATATTCCTTTTTCACTGGATCCATTCAATGAAGTAGATAATTTAGTATTAGCTCAATTAGCGTATACAGACTTTGATCATTGCATTCATGAATATGGTTTTACTTCTCTAAAAGAAGTTTATGAAAAGTATTATCAGATTCATACGAAAGAAGAAATATTAGCTAGAACAAGCTTTATTGCCAAAGCACCATTGTTGATGGATACAATGGTGGATTCTGTTCGATATGGTGGAATTCGTTTAAAAAAATATATAAATATCATTAATGGGAATAAGAATGAACAGATGTCTGCGGTACAAATGTGGTTATCAGATGGAACAGTTTATGTGGCGTATCGTGGTACAGATGATACGTTTGTTGGGTGGAAAGAAGATTTATGTTTTTCTTATATGGAAGAAACAGAAGGACAAAGACAATCATTAAAATATTTGAATGATTGTTTTGCGAATACAAAATTAAAGCTAAGAGTTGGTGGCCATTCCAAAGGTGGTAACTTTGCGGTATATGCAAGTGCTTTTTGTGATGAGAAAGTACAAAAACAAATTATAGAAGTATGGTCAAATGATGGGCCAGGATTTATGCATGAAGTGACAGAAAAAGAACAATATAAAATGATTCAGCCTAAAATCAAAGCGATTGTTCCAGAATGCTCTGTCATAGGAATGTTGATGTATTCTCTAGGTGAAAAGAAAGTGATTCTTTCTAGTGGAAAAGGAATGATGCAACATGATGCAAATACATGGCAATTAAAAAGAAATCATTTTATTACAGTTGATGGAAGAAGTTCACAAAGTATTCTTGCGGATAAAACAATTCGTGGATGGTTAAAAGATTTATCTTTAGAAGATCGAAAGATATTTGTGGATACAGTATTTGATGTTTTAGAATCGAGTGGTGCGACTTGTGTATCAGAATTCAACAAATCGATTATTACAAATGTTCCAAAGATATTAATGCGTTTAACAAAGCTATCTAAGGAACAAGCAGAGAATTTTAAGAAGGTTGTATTTCATTTCGCAAAGAGTTATGCAAGTGAAAGTGTAGGGTCATTGGAAGAAAGCGTAACAAAATATATCAATCAAATTTGGGGTAAATCATAATCTGGTCTTATAAATATGTATAAAACTGGTCATTTTAATATAATCAAATGAGCGTAATATAGTTTGCGTACTAGGGGGATTTGATTATGAAAAGTACAAATACATTAAAATTGACAGTATCAGCTTTAATGACTGCATTATGTTATGTGGCATTTACATTTCTACAAATTAAGATACCTACACCAGTAGGTTTTACATCATTCCATTTAGGAAATACATTCTGTGTATTGGCGGCTTTATTGCTTGGTGGTGTTCCTGGAGGACTTGCTGGGGCAATTGGTATGGGAATTGGAGATTTATTGGATCCTGTCTATATTACAGTTGCACCTAAAACAATTATTTTGAAGTTTGGAATTGGAGTAGTAACAGGATTGTTAGCACATAAAGTATTCCATGTTCAAAAAGAAGAAGGAAAGAATTTATATCAGAAAGTAGTTTTATCTTGTACAGGTGGAATGGTATTTAACTTGATTGGCGAAACATTACTTTCTTATTTATATTATTTAATTTTATTAGGGAATGCAGAAAAGGCAGCAAGCTATTTAGCTGCTGCGAAGTTTGTAACAACTGCAGTGAATGGTGTATTAGCGATTATTATTGCTTCTGCATTATATATTGCGATATATCCAAGATTAAAAAATAATGGAACATTAAAAAAGTTAAAGTCTGAAGAGTAGTTTCGAGAATTTCGAAACTACTTTTATTGTATAATTTTTGGAAAGGAGTTATTTATGGGAGAATTTATACATACATTAGATTCCTTGTTATGGGGATGGCCTTTGATTTTATTGTTGATTGGAACACATATTTTTATGACCATTCGAACAGGATTTATACAAAAAGAAATTTTTAATGCGATTAAATTATCGGTTTCAGATGATGGTGGAGATGATGGAGATATTTCACAATTTGGTGCATTGACGACTGCACTTTCTTCAACGATTGGAACAGGAAATATTATTGGTGTAGGAACTGCGATTGCTTTGGGTGGACCGGGTGCTGTTTTGTGGATGTGGATCACAGGTATTTTTGGAATGGCAACAAAGTATTCAGAAACATTGATTGCGTTGAAGTATCGTGTGAAAAGTGAAAATGGCACAATGATTGGTGGTGCAATGTATGCGTTAGATCGTGGGTTACACATGAAGTGGCTCGGTATCATTTTTGCGTTTCTTGCGGCAATTTGTGGACTTGGAATTGGATGTATGGTGCAATCAAATGGCGTGACTGAAAATTTAAGTACGAATTTTGGAATACCAACAATTGTTGCGGCAATTGTTTTAACGGTGATTGTTGCCTTGGTGATTCTTGGGGGCATTCAAAGTATTTCTTCGGTTGCTGAAAAATTAGTTCCTTTTATGGCTGGTTTTTATATCATAGGATGTATTTTAATTATTTGTATGAATATTGCGTATATTCCTGAAACTATCGTTACGATTGTTAAAGCGGCTTTTCATCCAGAAGCTGTAACGGGTGGTTTTATTGGTACAACAATATCTGTTTGTTGTAGATATGGATTCGCAAGAGGTCTATTTTCCAATGAATCAGGTATGGGCAGTGCGCCTTTGATAGCTGCAGCAGCGAAAACAAAAAATCCAAAACGACAAGCATTGGTATCTATGACAGGTACTTTTTGGGATACCGTTGTAATTTGTTTATTAACAGGGATTGTACTTGTTTCTTGTATTATTAAATATCCAAGTATTGATGCATTAAGTGGAAATGGTGCAGCACTTACTTCACAAGCATTCTCTACGATTCCTGTGATTGGGATGCCATTGTTAATTATGGGATTAATCACATTTGCGTTTTCTACGATTCTTGGTTGGTATTATTATGGAGAAAGATGTTCTATCTATCTATTTGGAGAAAAGGCAATTATTCCTTATAAAATATTATGGGTTGTTTGTGTGTTCATTGGAGCAATTACTTCAATTGATGTAATATGGGATTTTGCGGATCTTATGAATGGATTGATGGCTTTGCCTAATATTATAGCGGTATTATTATTGAGTGGTGTTGTAGCGAAAGAAACAAAGAAATATAGTGGAATTCATATTAATGATGAAGATGAAACACCAATTGAAGAATTGAAAAATGCAGATAAAGGTGTTATTGGATAGTCGTAAATGAAGTGAAATCAGTAAATATAAATTATTCATCAGGTTTGAATGTTATAAAAAATATAAATGTTAGATGATTTAGAAAGGTTAGTAATGACAAATCAATCTAACATTTTTTAAAATACAATTGTACATAAAAAGCCGTATTGGCAGGAGGTATATTATGAATTTATTAAACGCAAAATTTTTAGGATATGGTGTTTTACTTGGAACAGCAGGTGTAAAGATTTTAACAAGTGATGATGCGAAAAAAGTTTATACACATTGTACTGCTGCAGTGATGAGAGGTGTTGATGAAGTAGCTAAAGTTTATACTTCATTAAAAGAAAATTGTGGTGATATTGGTGCTGACGCAAAAGAAATCAATGATAAAAGAGCTGCTGAAAAAGAAGCAAAGTTGATTGCAGACGCAAAAGCTGTATTAGAAGCACATTCAAAGGAAGCAGAATAAGATGAAATGTCAGATCCTGCATGAGTCAAAAGGGCGCATGCGTGTTAGCACGTTGCAATATCGGATGACATTAGAACAGGCTGATATCCTTGAATATTATTTAAAGAGTCAAAATGGTATCAAAGATGTTAAAGTGTATGATCGTACAGGTGATGCATTGATTTATTTTGATACAGATAGAGAACAAGTGATTTCTTATCTTTCACATTTTCAATACGAAGAAAATAAAGATTTAGTTCCTGAAAGAACGGGAAGAGAATTATCTAGAGAATTTGAAGATAAAGTGATTTACCACACACTCAAAAGAGCTGTAACGAGATGCTTTTTTCCAGTGCCAATTCGAAGTGCAATTTCTCTTTTGAAGAGTTGGAAATTTATTGTGCCGGGTGTGAAATCCATTCTAAATGGAAAAATCGAAGTGAGTGTATTAGACGCTACGACAATCATTGTCAGTATGTTGAGAGGTGATTTTGATACAGCTGGTGACTTGATGTTCTTATTGGGGTTATCTGAAATATTAGAAGAATGGACACACAAAAAGAGCGTGGATGATCTTGCTAGAAGCATGTCATTGAATGTTGAAAAGGCATGGATGGTAACAAATGATGGACAAGAAGTGCTTGTATCAATCAATGAATTTAAGAAGGGGGATCATTTTATTGTTCGTACAAGTAATATGATTCCTTTAGATGGAATTGTGTTAAGTGGAAATGCAGAAGTGAATCAATCTTCTTTGACGGGAGAATCTTTACCTGTTCGAAAAGAATGTGGTAATCCAGTATTTGCGGGAACAGTTGTAGAAGATGGTGAATGTATCATTGAAGTAACTTCTGAAAGTGGTGCGGGTAGATATGACCGTATTGTTCACATGATTGAAGAATCAGAAAAAATGAAATCTGATTTTGAAAATCGCGCAAGTAATCTTGCGGATAGACTTGTTCCATATTCTTTAGGTGGAACTTTATTAGCGTATGCACTTACACGTAACGCAAATAAAGCATTGTCAATTCTAATGGTTGATTTTTCATGTGCTTTAAAATTATCAATTCCAATTGCAGTCTTATCAGCAATGCGCCAAGCAAGTAATATGGGAATTGTGATAAAAGGTGGAAAGTATATGGAAGCTGTATCAAAAGCAGATACGATTGTTTTTGATAAGACAGGAACATTGACAGTTTCCTCCCCAAAGGTCAAAGATGTTATTCCGTTTGGAAATCATGATTCAAAAGAAATGCTAAGATTAGCTGCTTGCTTAGAAGAACATTATCCTCATTCAATTGCGAATGCAGTTGTTAAGGCAGCTTTAGATAGTGATTTAATACATGAAGAACGCCATTCCAAGGTGGAATATGTTGTTGCGCATGGAATCGTTTCTTCCATTGATGGAAATAGAGTTCTAGTTGGTTCACATCATTTCTTGTTTGAAGATGAACAATGTAAGATTCCTGAAGGTGAAGAAGATAAATTTAAGAATTTACCTGATGAATATTCTCATCTTTATATGGCAATAGGTAATGAATTGGTGGCTGTTATTTTAATAGAAGATCCAATTCGTCAAGAAAGTCGTAAATTGGTTGATGCATTACATGCTTCTGGAATGAATCACCTTGTAATGATGACTGGTGATTCCGAAAGAACAGCTAAAGCAGTTGCTTCTAAAGTTGGCGTTGATGCATATTATTCTGAGGTATTACCTGAAGATAAAGCGAACTTTGTTATAAAAGAAAAAGAAGGTGGTCATAAAGTTATCATGATAGGTGATGGTGTAAATGATGCACTAGCTTTAAGTGAGGCAGATGCAGCAATTGCGATATCCAATGGTGCAGAGATTACACGTGAGATTGCAGATATTACAATTCCTGCAGATAATATCTATAAGATTTCAACATTGAGAAATTTGAGTGTTAAATTAGATGAAAGAATTGAATCTAATTACAAGAAAATCATGACAATCAATTCGTGCTTGATTGCCTTAGGTGTCTTAGGTGTATTACCACCATCCTCAACTGCTTATTTACATAATTTTTCAACACTTGCCTTAAGTATTTACTCTATGAGTGATATTAAAGGTGTGAATTAATGAAAAATACTTCTATGTGTAGTAAACATAGAAGTATTTTTCTCGTTGCATTAATTTATTGACTCATTTCTTAGATCTTTAATTTCATCAAAAGATAATTTTGTGATTTCAGAGATAAGTTCGTTATTAAAATTTTTAGCTATCATTGTTTTCGCAATAGCAATCTTTTCATTCTTTAACCCAGAAGCTTGTCCTTCAATAAACCCAGAAGCTT
>CAVFDO010000037.1:0-18266 GCA_963621095.1 bacterium | reverse complement strand
AACCGTATCAATGACAGACGAAAGTCTGAGGGAACACAAGCCCTTAGAAGCCACACCTATAACACTTAGTGTTTAGGTGTGGTAGTTCACTAGAAATTATCATTTTTACTAATGAAAAAGATTATATTATTCACATAATCCTTTCACTGTTTCTAATGATTCTGATAAATCTTTTACGACTTGTATGATTGGATATTCTGCATAATAATCTTTTAAATTGTCTCTTTCAATCACAATCAATGAACCACCTACTTTTGTAGCGCATTGAATGCCACTTAAAGAATCTTCGAATATCAAAATATGATCTTGTACATGTAATCTTTTCTTTGCGTCTAAAAACATCATTGTTTTATCACTATAACTTTCATCATCATATATAATTTGATTTACATTAAACCATCGATCTAAATGAAAATATTCTACAAAGAAGTCAATATTTTCTTTAATAGACGCAGAAGCTATTGTAAATGGAATATTTCTTTTCTTTAAGTATTCAAATACTTCTATAGCACCATAACAAAGATGTGAATCATTCTTTCTAACAAGTTCACGATACATTGATTCTTTTCTTTGAGAATAATATTCACATTGTTCCAAAGAGAATGTATTGTTTGACATCTTTTTAAAGATTTCTATATTCGGTCTACCTGAATATTCTTTTTCCATTTCTTGTAAAGTTAATTCTTGTCCCGTAATTTCTTTCTTTAATTGTTTGAAAACTTCAAAATGATAATTGGAATCAAAGAATAATGTTCCATTAAAATCAAAAATCACACCATTCAACATAGCACTATCTCACATGTTCTTGGATTGCATCCATAATTTCAGCACATCGTAAAGATGATTCTAATGACATGATTTTGCTTTCCGTTTGATTGTGTTTCCATAAATCAATAAATTCTTCTAATTGACCATAAAAATCATCTACAATGTATGGAATGTTTAATTCTTCTACATGATTTGTTTCAATGATTGCCTTTTGTGGACGATGGAGATCTTCTACAACGATCTTACCTTTTATTCCATAAATAATAGCGTGACGATCTTTCTTACGATCCATTGCGCACTCCATAACTGCAGATACATCACCAAAATGTAATTTCGCATTTGTATAAAGATTGATATTATTTTGTATATTCGTTTCTACAGAATCAATTGTATAAGAATCCTTTAAGTAATCTTCTAACCACGCAATACAATAAATACCTGTATCTGTTAATACACCACCACTATTAGGATCCATTAAATATGAATCTTTGATCATATCGAGAGTCATTTCATTACATAAACTTGTTTCTATGGATAGAATCTTTCCAATTTCTTGATTAATGATTCTTTGTTTAATTTCTTTGTACAAAGGAATGAATCTCGTTTTCATTGCTTCCATGAAAAGAACATGATTCTCCTTAGCTAATTGCATAACTTGTTTCATTTCATTTGAATTCATACAAGCAGGTTTTTCACATAATACTGCTTTTTTTGCTTCTAAACATTTTATGATCCATTCAAAATGATATTGATGCGGTGTTGCGATATATACTGCATCTACATTTGAATCTGTAACAATCTTATCAAATCCTGCATACGCAACACATGCATGATGTTGTTCCTTAAACGCATCTGCCTTTGTTTGTGTTCTACAACTGACTGCGTATAATTCACAGTCATCAAAATGTTCTAAACTATTCACAAAACGATGTGCAATTCTTCCTGCACCAATGATTCCCCATTTCATTTAATAGCACCTCTTCATTGCATTCATTTTATACTGATGCATAAAAAAAAGATATGAATTTTCATTCATACCTTAGTTATCAGAAAGTTTCTTTTCATCTTCTTCAATAGAAGCTGTTAATTTATCAATTTCACTTTCTCTTAAGTGTAGTTCTCTTTCACAATCTTCTTTCATCATTGGGTTTGGAGCAATCTCAATTCTGAATTCTAGATCTTCTACTTTCTTCTTAAGATCAGCTAATTCTTTCTTCTTACGATCAACGATTGTTTGAATTCTCTTTAAAGATTCAGCCTTCTTTGCATCCCAGAATACTTCTTTTGCGGCATTGAATTCATCCCACAAAGCATCATTCTTTTCTTTACCAGAATATCCAGCAGCTCTCCATTCTTTGTCGAGTTCCTTCATACGTTCTGTATTTTCTTTACCATATTCATTCTTCGCAGAAATTTCTTTTGCTTCAGAAATAAGTTTTTCTTTTTTCTCAATAGATTCAGCCCATTGATTAGCTCTTTCTGTAAAGAATGCATTTCTAGCAGCGTTGAATTCTTTACGGATTGCTGAGAATTGTTCCCATAATGCATCATCTACATCTTTGCCAGAATTTCCAGCAGCTTTCCATTCATCAAATAAGCCACTTAGCTTTTCACCAACATTCTTCCAGTTTTTAACGTTAGAAGTTAATTGTTTTGCTTCAGCGATAATTTCTTCTTTCTTTTGTTTTGCAGCAGCGAGTCTTTCATCACGAGTTGCGTTATATTCCTTTTGTTTTTCTCTTAATTCACGTTCAACTTTATTCAATGCAGAGCGGAATTCACCATCGATTTCACTACCTGCAGAACCAATCGCATAGAGTTCATCACGTAATGCATTCAATGTATTTCTAGCATCTTTAAAGTTTTCTGCGTTCTTTAATTCTTCTGCCTTCGCAACAACTGCTTCTTTTTCAGCTTTAATCTTTTTAATTTCTTCTTGTCTAGGTTCAAATTCACCTAAAGCTTTATCAAAACGAACTTGATATTCTTTTTCTACTGGTGTATCCCAAACAGTTAATTTAGCCCATTCTTCTTTCAAAGCATTCATTTTTTCTTCAGCATCTTCACCAGAATAATCTCTAGCTAATACTTCAGCGTTTCTAGCTAGATCTCTCTTCTTAAGAATTTCAGCTTCCATATCTTCTAAAGCATGGTCTTCATGGTCTGTACCATATTCTGTATTTCCACCTTCATCTTTAGAATGTGTCCATGAGAACATTCTATAATCCCCATTTACTTCAACACCATACCAACGTCCGTGTCCGTCATCTACACCTTCCTTTGGTGCACATGGATTTCCTTGTTCATCCTTTGCGCCATAAAGGATTTCAACAACTTTACCACCGAATGTTTTGTGTGGTTTTAGTTTTGTCTTTGCAAATGTGTCATTTAATTCAGGTTTGTTCATATTCATCTTTCCTCGTTGCCCTTTTACAATAATAAATATTTTACAACACTTTTTTTATGTTTGAAAACTCTAAAATATAGAAAAATGCGCATTTTTTAAACTTTCTTTTTAAAATACGCATTTTAATTTTCAATGATACCGTTTACATCTCTAATCTGTTCGCAATGCTTTGACAGGATCGGACTTTGCAGCCTTCTTAGAAGGAATCAATCCACCTACCAAAGTTAATACAATACTTAACAAAATCAATATGATTGCCGCATTAAATGGAAGTATAGCGTTCACTTCAGTTGAATTTGTAACAGAATGAATAATTGTATTTGTAGGAACCAATAATATTTCTGTAATCACAATACCAAATAAACCAGCTAAAGCGCCTGTAATAAATGTTTCTGCGTTAAAAACATTGGATACGTTATGTTTTGAAGCACCAATCGCTCTTAAAATACCAATTTCTTTTTGTCTTTCTAATACAGAAATATATGTAATAACACCTATCATAATAGAAGAAACAACTAATGATATCGCAACAAACGCAATCAATACATAAGAAATCACATTCACAATATTTGTCACTGAAGACATTAATGTTCCAACAACATCTGTATATGTGATGACTTTACTTTCATCTGTTTTCTTTACTTCTTCATTGTAATTGTCCAATATTGTTTTGATTTCTGTTTTTGAGTCAAAATCATTTGGATAGATAACAATTTCATTTGGATCATCAACATCTGCATAGCCTAATGTACTCAAATTATTTTCTAATGTAGAAGAAGTACTACTCATCATAGACATAATTGTATTTTGTAATTCATCCGCATCAATATTCATTTGAAATGCATTTTGAAATACATTTGTGTCAATACTCAACGCATTAGGAATTTGTTTCACCATATCAATCATTGCTTGATTGATAGAAGCAGTAATTGTGTTCATGATAGATTCAGTTTGTGTATTAATCATATTAGAAGCTGATTGATATAAATGATCTGTATCAATAAATACAGATACAACACTAGACAAAGCTTGTTGTCCTTCACTTGTATTTAAATAATCAGAGAATGATTTAGATAATAATTCTGTATCTAATGAACCACCATTTGCGATATACCCTGCTACTAAATTCTTCGCAACTTGATTGAGATCATTATCTGTTATCACAAGTTCTACACTTTGGTATGCCTTGTAGACTTCATTATAAATACGCTCTTTTGCTTCTTGTGAATTCAAATAGTCTGTTAAAGAATCTCTTTCTTCTGATGCAATCGTAACATATAGATTTTGTAATGCATTTGTAATTGCTTCTGATACTAATTTACTATTCGTTTCATTTTTAGAAATCGAAGATAATGATTTTACGAGCACTTCTTTTGCGGAACCAGAATTCAAATATTCTTCAAATGATTTTGTCGGATCATTTTCTTGATTCTCTAAATATTTCTGATATGACGTTAATAATTGTGTAAATGCTTTTTGTGCATCATCTTGTGATATTTGTTTTAAAGATGATGTAATCAATTGATTGATTTGTGTATCTGATAAAGATACATTATTCATTAATGTAGAAGTATTTAAATACTTTGAAAAATCTACATTAATCTTTGAAGTATCCATCTTGAATGCACTAGATAATGCAGATTCATCAATCGTAAAGAAATTACTTGTATCAAAAGAAGAAGTTTCATCTTCACCAAACGCTTTTCCTGTGAAAATATTCTTATCTACGTTATTTAACTGTTCTTTCACAATATTAGATTGTTTTGCGTATTGGATGATATGTTCTACTAAATCACTAGAATAACTAATTCCTTCCGTTAACATTGCCGCATTACTATCTTCTTTTGGTTGAACAACACCTACGATTTTAATATCTTCTCCATTTTCAACTAAGTTTTTCATATAAGAACTGTCATTTTCTTTTGAAGAATAGACACCTACTGATTCATCATATTGATATGTATCACAAGAATTAATTAGTTTTAATGTGATACCAATAAAATCATCATACGAATAATCTTTTGTTGTTGTTTTCACATCTGAATTTTCTGAATTTTGAAAACTTTCTATGATTTTTTGTAATTCAGAATACTCTTTTAATCCTAATGAATATAAAGTCATATCTGTTACAGAACCATCACTTGATAATACAACAATTGCTTCATTATAAGCTTGTGGCCATCTTCCACTCTTTACTTCATAGCTATCTTTATATAAAGATTCATTTTGAGGCAATGCACTAAAGTTATTCATAGAAAAAGAAGATGTATACGCAGAAGATGTTGGTGCGATTCCAGAATTAGATAATAATGTATTTGGGTTCACTTGTTTTACACCATTACTTGTGTCAGATAAATAGATTTGTGGTTCTACATTATATTCATATTCAATGGATCTCGCATATTCTTCGATATTACTTTCCCCAGAATCAATATATTTTTTCAGTGACGCTAAATCATTTTGTGTCACACCACCAAACATATTAGAAACAACATCTTTTTCTTTTACTTCCGCATTAGAATCATTGTTTTCTTCAGCCACCGTTGGCATCATACTTGTTAAAGAAAATGTGGATTTTGTGATTTCCAAAGGATATTCCGATAATGTTTCTTGTTCTGTATTTTGAATATACGTATTTACACCATTGGATAAAGATAGAATCAGCGCAATTCCAATAATTCCAATTGAACCCGCAAATGATACCAAAGTTGTTCTTGCCTTTTTCGTTAATAGATTATTCAAAGATAACGATAACGCTGTCAAAAAAGACATGGAAGACTTTCCAAGATTCTTATGTACTGGTTCTACTTCTGTAGTTTCTATTTGTAAAGGATTTGTATCAGAAATAATATGACCATCTTTCACACGAACGATACGATTGGCGTATTGTTGAGCTAATTCAGGATTGTGCGTTACCATAACAACCAAACGATCTTTTGCGACTTCTTTTAAAAGATCCATTACTTGAATGGATGTTTCAGAATCCAGTGCACCTGTTGGCTCATCCGCCAATAAAATATCTGGATCATTTACTAAAGCTCTCGCCAAGGCAACTCTTTGCATCTGACCACCAGACATTTGATTTGGTTTTTTATGAATTTGTTCTCCTAGTCCAACCTTTTCTAAAGCTTCTATTGCACGTTGTTTTCTTTCACTTCCTGAAATTCCAGAAATCGTTAAAGCGAGTTCTACATTGGCTAAAACCGTTTGATGTGGAATCAAGTTATATGATTGAAATACAAATCCAATCGTATGATTCCGATAAGAATCCCAATCACGATCTTTGTATTTTTTTGTTGAGATTCCATTGATGATTAAGTCACCACTATCATATCGATCTAATCCACCAATGATATTTAATAATGTTGTCTTACCAGAACCACTTGGTCCTAATATCGCAACAAACTCATTGTCTCTTAAATTTAAGGAAACATGATCCAAAGCTTTTTGAATTAAGTTACCTGTTTTATATTCTTTTGATATATCTTTAATTTGTAACATGTACTTATCTTACCTTTATTTTGAAAAAAATCTAACTTTTTTATTAGACAATCATTACCAAATGACAATGGCATTTTATTTCGGAATGCAAGTGCTACAATATTCCGAAAAGGAGAAAAATATGAATCAAGATATTAAAGTATTTGTTGCGGATGTAGATGGTACATTGCGCTCTAGAAAACGTACGATTCCTGGTCCTCTTACACTCAGTGCATTTGAAGAAATGCATAAACAAGGTTACATATTAGGTTTAGCGAGTGGTAGACCACTTTGGCAAAGTCTAAAAGATCACTATAAAGAATGGAAATTATCTTTTCAATTTGATTTTTTAATTGGATTAAATGGTGGTGAAATTTGGACAAAAGAAGATAACCAAACAAACACATATTCTCCTTTAACTTGTGAACAATTAAAAGAGATCGTCACAACATTTTCTAAGATACACGGTACAAATCCATTTATTTATAGAAATAATGGTGAATTATCGAGATATATCGATGATGAAATCATACAAAGTGGATTACGTCATTCTTGTAGAGTAGAAGCTTGTAGCAGTGATGCTGATTTATATGCAGAAGAAACTGGAAAAATCTTATATCGTTGTGAAAATGAAGATATCGCAATTCAATTAGAACATTTAGGAAAAGAAAAGTTCTCACCAGAAATCGCTTGTTTTAGAACAAGTCCTATTCTAGTAGAACTTCAAAATGCCTCTATTTCAAAAGGTAGTGGAATTATTACTTATTGTAAAACACATGGAATTGATTTAAAAAATGTTATTGCCTTTGGAGATGCTGAAAATGATATTCAGATGTTAAAAGCAGTTGGTCATTCCGTTGCGTTAATAGATGGTATGGAAGCTGCTAAATCAATCGCTACAGATATCACAAAATACGAAGCAGATGATGATGGTGTTGGTCATTATTTGTGGGATAAAGTCATCCAAAAGTAAGGATAAGAAAAGACATACGTGTATGATCATGTATGTCTCTTTTTTTACAATAAATCAGCTAGATCGTAAATCAAATGTTCTGTCTTTTCCCAACCTAAACATGGATCAGTAATAGACTTACCATATACTGTTTCTTCAGGTTTTTGATTTCCATCAACTAAATAACTTTCAATCATTAATCCTTTTACTAATTTACGAATATCACCAGAACAACTCATAGAATGTACAACATCTTTTGAAATACGAATTTGTTCTTCAAACTTTTTACCAGAGTTATTATGATTACAATCTACAATCACCGCTGGATTTTCTAATGCGAATTGATGATATAGCGAACGTACTTCCATCAAATCTTCATAATGATAGTTTGAATGAGAATGATTGAAACGATCTACATAACCTCTCATAATGACATGGGATAATGGATTTCCAGTTGTTTCAACTTCCCATCCACGATATACGAACTTTTGTTTCACTTGTGAAGCCGCAATAGAGTTCATCATAACACTCAAATCACCACCCGTAGGATTCTTCATGCCGCATGGAATATCAATTCCACTGGCAACGATACGATGTAATTGATCTTCTACACTTCTAGCCCCTACCGCAACATACGCTAATACATCATTCAAATATGCATAGTTATCTGGATATAACATTTCATCTGCACATGTAAATCCTGTTTCTTTGATGACATCTGCGTGTAATTGACGAATCGCAATGATTCCCTTCAACATATCTTCACTCTTATGAGGATCTGGCTGATGGAACATTCCTTTATAGCCTGTTCCTTTTGTACGTGGTTTATTTGTATAAACACGCGGAATCATATAAATCTTATCTTTAACTTTTTCTTGTACCTTTGCGAGTCTATGCATGTATTCTAATACCGCATCTTCTCGATCAGCAGAACATGGTCCAATGATCAACAAGAAACGATCATCTTCACCTGTAAATATCTTCGCAATTTCATCATCTCTTCTTTTTTTAATATCAATGATTTCTTTAGATAATGGAAATTCTTCTTTTAATTCTGTTGGTTTTGGTAATTTTCTGATATATTTCATGTTTTTATTCATATTTAATCTCCTACTGTAATACTTTTAATCATTGTTTTTAGATGATTCAATGATGATTTCTGACTTGATTCATAATCCAAATAAGCAGTTTGATTTCCTTTTAGTTTTAGATAGATATGATAAGGTTTGTCACTTGTTTGGAAACCCGTAACTTTCCAATCACCAATTGTTTCTTCAATTGTTGTATCAGATTCTTCAAAAGGTTCCATTTGAATCATTAAAGTACCTTGATCATCTTGTAGAATGATGTTATCAGAAGCTTTATCATACTTCACTAAACTCCAATCATCATTGTATTCAACTTCTAAGTTTAACGTTGTGACGGTTTCTTTCTTTTGTGTAGATTTATACATTCCTTTGATAAATCCACCAATAAAGAGTATAACGATCACAACGAGCATAAATCGTTTTGAGTTTTGATTCCCGTAATGCATATATTTCACCTATAAAAACATGTCCATTTTATCACAAATGATAATATTGCTTAACCAAAACAGAAAAAAATAGCACATTTTGTGCTATTTTCGTCATTTTTTATAGTTAAATTTGAACACTGCACATCCATATGCAGGCAATGGATAAGAAACATGATATGGTTTACCATCACACTCACCCTTCTTCGCTGTATATGACTTTTTCTCTTCTACAAGTCCATTTTCATCTAATACAAGAGAATATGTACCACTATTAGGAACGCCAACCATATAATCATTTCTTTCTACTGGTGTGAAGTTAATAACAAATAATAATGCATTCTTTCCACTCTTATCTTTTCTAACAAAAGAGAAAATACTTCTTTCATTATCATCTGCATTGATCCACTCAAATCCTTCCCAAGAATCATCTAAAGCGTACATTGCTGGATATTTCTTATAGAGATGTAATAGATCTTTTACATAGTTCTGTAGATTCTTATTGTTTGGATTATCACATTCCCACCAATCTAGTTGAACCTTTTCATTCCATTCATGAGATTGTCCAAAATCCTGTCCCATAAACAATAATTTTTTACCAGCATGACCAAACATAAATAGATAACCAGCTTTTAAATTCGCAAACTTATCATCTTCATATCCAGGCATTTTATTAATCATTGAACATTTCAAATGAACAACTTCATCATGACTTAAGACAAGAATGAATTTTTCACTTGTAGCGTATGACATACCAAATGTCATTTTATTATGATTGTCTTTTCTGAAATATGGATCTAATTTCATGTAGTCTAAGAAATCATGCATCCATCCCATGTTCCACTTATAAGTAAAACCTAAGCCATCATTTTCAGGTGCTTCTGTAATCTTAGGCCAAGCTGTAGATTCTTCTGCGATGATGATTGTTCCATCTTTTCTTCCACGAATGACACTATTTAAATGCTTAAAGAATTCAATGGCATCTAGATTTCCATTTCCACCATATTTGTTAGGAACCCACTCACCATCTTTTCTACCGTAGTCTAAATACAACATAGAAGCTACTGCGTCAACACGCAATCCATCAATATGATATTCATCAAACCAATAGAGTGCATTCCCAATCAAGAAATTCTTTACTTCATTCTTAGAATAATTGAAGATTTTTGTACCCCAATCAGGATGTTCTCCCATTCTAGGATCAGGATATTCATATGTTGGTGTACCATCAAAATCAGCTAACCCAAACGCATCTTTAGGGAAATGTGCAGGAACCCAATCCAATATCACACCAATATGATGTTTATGTAATGTATCTACTAAATACATAAAATCTTTCGGATCACCATATCTACTTGTTGGAGCGTAATATCCTGTTACTTGATAGCCCCATGAACCATCAAATGGATGTTCTGCAATTCCCATAAGTTCTACATGTGTATATCCCATATATGTACAATATTCACATAACTCTTTTGCGTATTCTCTATAATTCATGAATCCATCTTCAGTTCCATCATCTTTTTTCATCCAAGAACCTAAATGCACTTCATAGATAGACATAGGTTGATCAAAACCAGTATGTTCTTTTCTATCAGCCAACCATTTTTCATCTTTCCATTTATAAGAAGAAATATCAGTCGTCTTAGAAGCATTTCCAGGTCTTAGTTCAGCTGAAAAAGCATATGGATCTGCTTTGTAAAGGATTTCTCCTTCTTTGGTTTCAATTGCGTATTTATACAACTCCCCTAATCCCATTCCAGCGATAAATCCTTCATAGATTCCACTCTTTTCTAAAGGCAACATATAATTGGCAGATGGATTCCAATCATTTCTTTCACAAACAATGGATACTGCTTTTGCGTTAGGCGCCCATACCGCAAAATGAATTCCTTTTCTTCCATTTAATTTTGCGGGGTGTGCTCCCATCTTCTGATAGATCTTATAATCTGTACCAGAAGCAAATAGATATCTATCATATTCTGTGATAAAAGTAGGATCAGATGGCATCTTCACCTCTTTCTTCGTAGGCGTTTTCTTTGTTGTTTTTTTCTTAACTTGATTCATAATGCTACTCCTTAATAAATTATGTTAGCGGTTACATCTATAACCATTATACATTTTCTTTCACAAGCTTTGTATAAAAAATTGAAAATTGTGACCAATTTCCACATTTGTATCATACAAACTTATTCATTTTTAATATCTTTCGTGTGTTATAATTCTTAACACATAAAAACTTGGAGGATTACTATGACAGATAGACACAATATTTATGAATTATTTGAAGAGATTCATATGGAAGCATATGCAAATCAAACAGTTGGAGAAATGTTAAGTGAATTAAATCGTTTGATTGGACCATTTGATAAATTAACAGATGGTGAATTAGTCACAAGATTATCTGGTTATAAGAAAAGCCCATACCATATACAATAAAAAAGGATATCACGACGATATCCTTTAACTGATTTTATGGCCTGTTTTACTTAATTCGGATTCATAATAATAACGATCAATAATCAAAGCAATATCTTGTACGGCAACATCTGAATATCTTGCGGTAGATAGATAATTCATACCATCCATGTAATCATCATTATGTTTTACTTGATAGATTCCAGAATCATCTTTTAACTTTACGTACATTCCCTTCTTCATCATTTGGATCATACTTTCTTTTTTTACAGAAAGTTTATTTCTTTCTTTTTCACTTAATGAAGTGAAATCAATATATTTTGATTCAATATCACTGATCGTAAAGAATATTTGTTTATCTGCTTTTGTTTTATTTCTGATTTTTGCGAGTTTTATTTCTTTTTTCACTAACGCAAGTGTATCTTTTCTTTTTTTCTTTTCATATTCTTCTAGAAGTTTTTGGTTTTCTTTGGCAGTTGCTTGATACTCTTTTTTCAATTTGCGATTTGTTTCATTTGTTGCGGCGTTCAATGCTTTCTCATAATCGTCTTTTAATTGCCAATATTCAGTATCTGTTGTAATACGCTTTCCCATAAATACCTCCGCTTTTTTCTACTATCTATTTTAACAGGATTCTATGTTTTGAGGATAAACATTCTTCTCTACTTTATGGATATAGATAAAGAATGTAATCGTTGATAAAATCCAAGTAATTGGATAAATCCAATACGCTAATAAAATATTATGATAAATTTGTCCAATCGTAAATAATACGCTAACTCTAACAGCACACCAACACACTAACATGATTACCATAGGCGCTGCTGGTTTTCCAAGTCCTCTACAAACTGCACTAGAAATATGAGAATATCCAACTAATAGATAAAAAGCGCCACAAATTCTTGCCCTACCAGTTCCATAGGCAATTACATTAGGGTCATTATTAAAGAACGAAATAATCGTTGGCGCAAATATTAATAAGATTGCTCCAAAGATACCAATCATCGCTAAAGCGACCGCATAACCAAACCGAATTCCATCTTTGACACGCTTATATTGTTCTGCCCCCATATTCTGAGAAATATAAGTTGTCATCGCCATAGAGAAAGCTGTCACTGGCAAAAAGATAAATCCTTCTGCTTTTGTAGAGGCTCCAATTCCAGCCATTGCCAAAGAACCAAAAGAATTAATATAGCTTTGTATCAAAATATTAGAAATATCAATGACACTTGCTTGTAAAGCAGTTGGAAATCCATAACGAACAATTTGTTGTAAACAATCTGTATGCATCTTTATTTTTGATAAATGTAGTTGAATGGAAGACTTTGTACGCATCAAACGAACACCCGCTAAAATAGCAGTTAATATTTCAGATAAAATAGTCGCAATTGCCGCACCTTCTACATTCATTCCACATCCACCAATAAACGCAATGTCCAATACAACATTAATTAATGAAGAAATCACTAAGTAATACAATGGATGTTTAGAATCTCCTGCTGCTTGTAAGATACCTGTAAATGTGTTGTACATAACAAGTCCTGAAAATCCTAAAAAATAAATTTGTAGATATGTTTTGGATAGATAGAATACATCATCTGGTGTACCCATTAATTTTAAAATTTCAGGTGATAAAAAATATCCAACAATTGTCATAACAATCGATAATAAAATCCCTAAAAATACAGTTGTATGTACCGCATTAGAAGTCTCCTCATCTTTTTGTCCGCCAATGTATCGCGCAATAATAACACCTGCACCCGTAGAAAATCCTTGAAAGAAACCAACAAACAAAAATACCAAGGAAGAAACACTACTAACTGCCGCCAAAGCTTGTGCACCTAATAGATTTCCAACAATCAAAGAGTCTGCGGTATTGTACATTTGTTGGAATAAATTTCCAATAAACAATGGAATCGCAAACAAAATAATTTTCTTTCGATAATCCCCTATCGTCATCAATTGTGTATTTGATTCATTCATAATATTCCCCTTCAAATTTAAGAAAAGAGACAAACGTCTCTTACTCTATAACAAATTCAGTTTTTAATGTATGTGCGTGATATGGAGAAACGATCTTCTTCAAATCTTCATCTGTCTCAATAAAATCTTCAATGAAATGTCTTCTGATACCAACTTCGGCATGTTCAAGATCTTTGTAATCTAATACATTTCCTTTGGATTGATAAACAACTTTATCTTCAATCATTGTATATCCAGATAAATCTTGTGTTTCTAATTCCGAAAGTTGTTTTAAAACTTGTTCTCTTTCTGAATCTTCTATTTTCACTTGATCATAAACATAAGCAGTTACAATCCCAACATTCTCATCATTCACATCAAAATGATATGGATAAGAAGCTACAACACCTTCTTTATGAAAACTCATAGTTCACCATTAATGACATGATCATATAGCCAATGCCCAACACCATCATCCAATACATCATGTTCTGTCACAGCTTTTGCGTAAGATTTTGTTAGATCTGCCCCATTTGATAAACAAACACCACAACCACTAGATTTCATTAAACCAATATCATTTTCTTGGTCACCAAACGCTAACACATCATCCATATCAATATGATATCTTTCACAATACTTCTCTAATCCTACACCCTTATTGATTCTAGGATCTTGGAATTCAAATGTACAATGATGTGCATCATAATATGTCTGTGTCATGATCCAAGAAGGATCTTGATTCGCTTGAACAACTTTTAATACTTCCTCTCGCATTTCACCTTTGAACTGTACTTCTAACTTTCCAGTATCAAATTCCGCTAACGTATCAACGCCACCAACAGTGACATGAGAATGATTTCTTGCCTTGGATTCTGTCATAAAATCATCCATCTTCAAACACCGAACTTCTTCATAACCATTAACATATACAATGGCATTGATATCAAATGGTTCTAAAAAGCCTAAAATCTTTCTCACATTTTCTTTGCTTAAAAGATAATATTTATCCGTTGTATTTGTTTTTAGATCATACATTTCTCCACCATTCATACCTACCGCAAAATCAAATTCAAATCCTAAATTCCATCTTTTCGCATAGGACAAAACTCTAGAGTCTACTGGTCTACCAGTAGCTAATCCAAACAAAACACCTTGATCATGTAATTCATTTAACGCAGAACGTGTCAAAGGCATGATATCTTCACCCTTCATACATAATGTTCCATCAATATCTGCGGCAATCACTTTAAAATGATTCATAATTTTTACACTCCTAATATTCATTATTTTATTGCATTCTCCAAAATTTGGAATACTTATTTTTACAAGTTCCTTTTGATACTTTCACGAAGCCTAATGGATACTCATCTACACAAACAATTGCGTATCCATCTCTCACTTTCTTATCATCAATTTGAATCGTTTCACCCTTCAAATATTTCAGCACTCTAACATCATCTTGTGATAAATGAATGACATTAGAATATTCATTTTCTTTTAAATACATTGGTAATATTTCATTTGGTTCAAAACGATTTTTCTTTTTCTCACCTAACAAGATTCCAGAACGCATGATTCTTAATCCAGATAAATCAACATCTGTTTGTTTCATCACATAACAACGTTCTTTGATTTCTTGATATATCACATTTTCAAATTGCGCATGTATATTTTCATAATTAAAATCATACGTAGTATTCTTTCTTCTATATTCTTGTTTGTCTCCTTCTTTTACAAGTAACGAAACAAAATGTCCTTCTCCTTGAATGCGATGTGGAAATAATTTTGTTCCAAATGCATTTTGATAGAATCCTTCACACAGTTTTAATGGAACTACTTTTAATGAATCATCTAAAGATAATGCATATTGGATGATTTCTTCATCTTCTAATGGAGAAAAAGTACATGTTGAATATACAATGCTTCCACCAGGTCTTAACATCTTAATTGCGTTTTCTACAATGCTTTTTTGAATTGGTACATAATAAGAAGAATCGTGTTCAATCCATGATTGAATCAAATGTGGTTCTTTACGGAACATACCTTCCCCACTACAAGGCGCATCAATCAATATCTTGTCGAAATACGATTCAAAATACTGCAATAACTTTTCTGGTGTTTCTGAAGTAACATACGCATTACGAATACCAAATCGTTCTAGATTCTTTAATAGCGCTTGACATCTAGAGTATGAAATATCATTAGAAAACAAAACTCCCGTATCGTTTAATTTAACACCTAATTCTGTAGATTTACCTCCAGGAGCAGCACAGATATCTAAAACTCGATCATTTTCTTGAATTGGTAATGATTCCGCAGGTAACATCGCACTCGCTTCTTGGATGTAATATAGACCTGCATAGTAATATGGGTGTTTGGTTACAGGATCATTTTCATTATAATAAAATCCATTATGACACCAAGGAATTGATTTTAATGAATATGGAAATATCTCCAGAAATTCATCCACAGATATTTTCAATTCATTTACCCTTAAAGATGTATGATGTGATTCATGTAAAGATTGCATATAATCATCATATTCATCTTTTAAAAGTTCTTTCATTTCTTCACAATATTTTTTAGGTAGTTCAATCATGATAAATATTTTAACACAACACAGATTTCAATCAGTGTTATAATTTTTTTGTTTCAAGACAAAAGGAGAAATTGATATGACATTTGTTAAGAAAAGTGCGAATCTAACACCAATTGTAGATAATGTATTTTCCATTGTCTCTTTAGCGAAAAAAGACAAACAACAAAACGGAAATGAAAATGTAGTTGACGCTACCATTGGTTCTTTATATGGGGAAGATGAAAAATTAGTTGCCTTAGATGAAGTATTTAATCATTACGACGCAATCGATCATAGAACCAAAGCAGCATATGCGGCTAGTTTTACAGGTAACCCTGATTATAGAGAAGCTGTTTGGAATTGGGTCATCCAAAAAGAACAAATCCATTTACCACATTCTGTTATCGCTACACCGGGTGGTAGTGGTGCAGTATGTATCTCTATTGAAACATTCTTAGACGCTAATGAAACTTTGGTCATTCCTAGTATTGCTTGGGGAAATTACGCTTTAATGGCTTCTAATAATAATATCCAAGTAAAGAAATATGAAATGTTTGATGGCAATCAATTTAATCTCAAATCATTTCAGGAAACAGTTTTAGAAGTTTCTAAACAACAAGAAAGAATTTGTATCATTATCAATGATCCATGCCATAATCCTACTGGTTATTCAATGAGGGATGATGAATGGAACGATGTCATTTCTTTCTTAAATGAAGTATCCAAAACAAACTTTGTTATTTTGATCAATGATATTGCTTATATTGATTATTCCTACAATTTATCCAATAGCAGAAAATACATGAATCAGTTTTCTAATATTTCTGATAATTTAATGATTGTTGTTGCCTTCTCATGTTCAAAAGCATTAACTTCCTATGGTTTAAGATGTGGTGGTGCAGTCGTTATCGCAAAAAGCGAAGAATCTGTTAGAGAAGTAGAAATTTACATGGAAAAGAAAGCCCGTGCAACTTGGTCAAATATTCCTAATGCAGCCATGAGTAACTTTGTTTGGATCACATCTGATGGAAAAGATGCTTTCTTAAAAGAAAAACAAAAATATATTGATCTCATGCAAGAAAGAAGCTCTATCTTCTTAAATGAAGCAAAAGAAGTTTCTTTAGATTGTTATCCATATAAAGAAGGATTCTTTATTACATTAAAAGTAGAAGACAATGCATTCCGTGATGCGTATCATAAAGCTATGATGGACGAACATATTTATACAGTTGCGGTAAATCAAGGCATTCGTGTTGCGATTTGTTCATTACCACTTTCAAAAGTGTATGGTCTAGCCAAAAAGATGAAAGAAATTCAGGAGAAAATCAAGTAATGCCAGCAGCTACTACTCACGTTGAAATGGCAAAAGATGTACTACGTACTTCTTCTGTAATTTCTAAAATGGTTACAAATCAACAAATGTTTTTTCTAGGTTCACAAGGACCAGATTTATTGTTTTTTAATCGTGCATCGATTCTTCCAGGCACAACGAAAAAATATGGAAATATGATGCATGAAGAAAAAGTGTATGATGTCATTTCTTACTTTGAAAGATACACAAAAACAAATGATGATTTAAAGAGTTATTTTTTAGGTTACTTATGTCATTATTGTTTGGATTCAACGGTACATCCTTTGGTTTATGCGGTATCTCATAAAAAAGGATTAGAAACGGGTGTTGATGAAGGTGAAATTCATGTGGCATTAGAAAGTGAATTAGATGTTTGGATACTATCACAAAGAGGAAGAACAATTGATTCCTATGATGTTTATCAATATCTAAAGATCAATGAAAAAGAAACAAAAGAGCTCGCTGAAATGTATCACAATATGTTAATAGATGTATTCCATATTTCTGTTAGTGAAAAGCACTTACAACGAGCAATCAAAGATGTTTCTTTATACACTTATGTTTTATCACCTAAGAAATGGAAATATGATTTATTTTATCTACTAGAAAATATTGTATTAAAAGGATCACATGCGATAACCGCAATGATGTTGAATCATACAACCATTGAAGATGTCGTTAATTTAGATCATAAAACATACACAATGCCTTGGAATTCTAAAATAAAGATTAACAATTCCTTTCCAGAATTATATGGAAAAGCAGTTCTAAAAGCACATCGTTTATTATTAGAATACCAAGAATCTGATTTTTCATTAGACTTCTGTGGAAAAT
>CAVFDO010000036.1:0-18503 GCA_963621095.1 bacterium | reverse complement strand
CGTAATGCATATACAGTATTAAACTAAAGTGGTCGTGTAAAAACGAAACCAGAGGGCGCTGTGAACGTCCATGTTGGAAGGAACTATGATGACAACTGAACATTATGGTAAACCGGATAACAGAAACCCCAACTGACTTGCATCAGCGGGTCAGTCGGGGTGATTCATATACGAATAGTTTAATTGGTTGTATTGTTAGTATTATTGTGAGTGCAGTTATATATGGTTATACAAAAAGTATTGTATTTATTGTACTTGTTGGAATTCTGTTATGTTGTGGTGTCTTTTGTTCGTCGAAAAGAAAAGTATTGATTAAAGATATTGTGAGAAAAGTAAATCAACAAATCAAGAAAAAATGAGAGAATTGAGTATTCAATTCTCTCATTGCGTTACCATAGAACCATCTAAATAAATCATATTGATTTGTGATACTAATTGTTGTGCTAATGGATATAGATTATAACTATGATCTGAGTTATTTAATGAAATACAGAAAGATGCATTTTCTGTGAAACCTACAATATATGTATGAATACGATCATTTGCACATTCTGCAGTACCTGTTTTTGCGTAAACCATGCCATATGTAGCTGTATCTAAGCCATAACCTTCTGCAGTGGAATGTAGAATGGTTTTTAATTTATCACAAATAGATGTATCTAATGCTTGTGATAGTTTTTTTGATTTGTATTTATAGAGTGGTAGTTTTCCATCTGTGATACTAGAAACGATATATGGTGACATCATTGTTCCATCATTTGCGATAGCTTGTGCAATCATCGCTAAATGAACAGGTGTAATTTCTGTGTTTCCTTGTCCAAATGCAGTTTGTGCCACAGCGTCTGCTTTAGATGAATCTACATCAAAGGAAGAATGCAATGTCGTAAGAAATGGAATTTCGATATCCGAGCCAATCATGAATGCTTTGGCTGTCTTAGAGATTTGATCTGCACCAATCTTTACACCAAGGTTAGCGAAATAACAGTTGATGGATTTATTCATTGCAGTTTCTAGATTGACTTGACCATAAGCAGCACTTTCATAGTTGGTGATTGTCCAATCACTTCCTTCTGGTAAATATGTTCCTGTATCATAGTAATCAAAATAGGAATCATCAAAACCTTCATCTTCTTGTTTTTCTAATGCAGCAGCAGCTGTAATGATTTTAAATGTAGAACCTGGAGGATCATTTTCATAAGTCCCTCTACGATAATGAGAACCTTCTACATCACTTAATAGTAAAGAATTCACATCATTCACATCATATGTAATTGTTGAATGGGACGCTAGAGCTAAGATGGCTCCTGTTTGATTATCGATGACTGTAACAGATCCTTCTTGTCCACCTAATAAATCATAAGCGAAATCTTGTAAGGAATTTATCGTTGTTAATTGAACAGTGGCTCCTTTATTATTAGAATCTAAATGGAATAAAGAATAATCTTTTAAGTTACCTCTTAAACCGTATGTATTTTCTTTTCCAGAACTAACAGAATAATATCCTAATAAATAAGCATATGATTCATTTTCTGGAGAAGATGCATAACTACTTGTTCCACTTGTAGCGTTACCCATAATAATATTTCCGTTACGATCAATGATATCTCCTTCAATCACATAGTTTTTGATTGCGTCATATGTAATTGTGTTTTTAGTAGCACTTTGATTTTCTGAAAGAATAGGGGATATTAAATACTTACCAGAAAAGAATGTCACAAATAACAAACAAACTAGAACACTACATACTTCTACCAATCGAATACGTCTCTTTGAAAAAAGATTTCTACGATCATGATTTTTTCTATTCATCGTCATATTCATCTTCCTCCTCATATTCATAGTCTTCCGACATATGTAATAACAATCCTATAAAACAGAATACAAGTGTTAAATACGTTCCACCACGAGATAAGAATGGAATAGGAAGTCCCGCAAAAGGAATAATATTACAAGAACCTAATATCACAATCATTGCTTGCATCACAATCAATATTGTTGCCGCATACACAACAATAGCGTCTTGTTTTTCTGTTTTGATTAACTTTCTACTTAATTCAGAACCACTTAACATGATTCTTAAAAATAAGAAAATGACAAAGAAACCAAAGACATGTCCAAACGCATTCACTAACGCAATGTAAGCCATATCACTTTCCGCAACAGGTATCGCATTGAAATTAACTGTATTTCCAAACCATCCTGCCATCCATAATGCTTTCTTTCCTTGTAACAATTGATATCCAGCTCCATATGGATCAGAATAAATATTTGCAGTAATAGAAAAACGTTGATGAATTTTATTTAGGATTGGCCAAAGTAGTGTTTCTAAAGCATTCATTGTTCCTGCAGCGTGGGCAGGGGATATTAATTTATAAAGTAAGAAGGCAAATCCTAATGCACCAATGGTGATAAAAAAGATGCATAACAAATAAATTTTCTTCTTTGCGCTTTTATTCATAAAGATATAAAGAATTGATAAATGTAAGAAATAAAGAATAAAGAAAGAACCTAATTCTTTGATTAAAACAGAACCTATTAGATTAATAATAAAGAATATAGAAGATAACAATAATATCTGATCATCATCATGACTTGTTTCAGATGAAAATAAAGCACTATAAAACATAACTGCGGATACTTTTGTGAAATCTGTTAACTGTACTGTTACACTTCCAATACGAATCCAAGCACTAGTTCCATATCCATTTGGATCACTTCCCGCAACCAATAAAACAATATAAATTAATGCGGATATGACCATCATGACATACACCATCCATGTTTGATTCAATAGTTTACGAAAGATGGAATAAAACATCACAAATAAAATCGCAATCACAAAAGAAACAATCAATTTGATATACGAAAATGATGATACAGGATTATAAACTTGATCGACTAATATTTGTAAGGCTGTACCAATCGTTGTTAAAGTTGCGGCTGCAGAAAATAACTTCATATCACCATTTCTGTTATATACATATGCACCAACAAAACTTGTTCCAAATAATAAAGGAATGAGTGCGTATAAGTAATTCAATGCGGCTGTATGACTTCTTAAATATAATAGACCAACCATGATGATCTGCATGATGATAGGAAAAACAATATAGAAAGAACCAGAAGATTCTTCTTCCTCTTCGTATCCCTCATCATAAACTTCTTCATTTTTTCTAAATCTTTTCATCTGTAATACCTTACCATTTTTACAAAGTTCTTCAAGTGTGATAGCCCTTTCCATTCACAAATTTAAGAAATTGTCAGATAATATTAACAGATAAAAACGAGGAATTTATTATGCAAGAAAATTTTGGGAAATTAAAAGATGGAAGAGATGTTACACTCTATATCATTGAAAATGAACACATCATTATGAAAGTGATGAATTATGGGGCAACACTTGTATCTTTGATACAAAAAGATACAGGAATTGATGTTGTAGAAGGATTTGATAATGTAGAAGGATATTTAGATCAAACAAGTTATATTGGTGCTTCTATTGGTAGAACTGCTAATCGTATTGAAAAAGGAAAGTTTAGCTTAAATGGAAAAGAATATACAATTCCAATCAATAATAATGGAAATTGTAATCATGGTGGAATCGAAGGATTTGATAAGAAAGTTTGGCATGCGGTAGAAGAGGATGATCAAATTACATTTCGTTATACAAGTTTAGATGGAGAAGAAGGTTATCCTGGTAATCTATTTGTGAAAGTGACATATCGTTTATTAGAAGATGGTATTTCCATTTCTACAGAAGCGACAAGTGATGCGGATACTTTATTTGCGTATACAAATCATTCTTATTTTAATTTAGATGAAAGTGAAGATGCAATGAATCATGAAGTGATGGTTCATGCACAAAAGTATGGATTATCTGATGCGAATGGATTGACATTAAATCAGTTTGAAAATGTAGAAAATACACCATTTGACTTTAGGACATTCAAACCATTAAACAAAGATATCAATGTAGATAATGAACAATTGAGATATGGCAAAGGATATGATCATCACTATGTTATTGAAGGAGAAGGCTTTCGAGAAATGGCAGTTGTGAAGGGACAAAAACTTGAACTACATGCATATAGTGACTATCCTGGTATGCATTTATATTCTGCTAATTGGTTAGAAAATAAAGTTGGTAAAAAAGGACATAAGTATCCAGAAAGAAGTGCAGTTTGTTTAGAAGCAGAATATATGCCTAACGCAATCAACTATCCTGACATAGAATCAAAACCAATTGTACATGCTTCTGAAGTACAGAAACATGAAATTCAATATCGTTTAAAAGTGAGGTAACAGGATGAAAGATTGGGCAAAGCACGAATTAGATCAAATATTAAATGAAAATGATGAAGAAGCATTAAGACAACTTCATGATTCTATTGAAAAGAGTAGTTATCGTTGTGAGTATCATATTCAAACAGTTACTGGATTAATGAATGATCCAAATGGTTTTTCTTATTATGATAAGAAATGGCATTTGTTTTATCAGTGGTTTCCATATGGTGCGGTACATGGAATGAAACATTGGTATCATGTTGTGAGTGATGATCTAGTACATTGGAAGAATATTGGTTTAGGAATGAAACCTACATTGAATTATGATAATTTTGGTTGTTATTCTGGTAGTGGTTTTGTGAAGAATGATTTCTTATATTTGGTTTATACAGGAAATCATAATGAACCAAATGGACAAAGAATTCCATATCAAATGATTGCGGCAATTGATACAGAAAACAACTTAACAAAATTAAGAAAACCAATTATTCAACCACAACAAGGTTATACAGAACATCAAAGAGATCCTAAGATTTTCTATGAGAATGGATACTATTATATTCTTTTAGGAGCACAAAATGAAAAGAAGGAAGGCAAATTGTTGATGTATCGTTCTGAACAAATTGCTACAGGTTGGACATTTGTTTCAGAATTAAAAATTGAAGGATATGATCATTTTGGATATATGGTTGAATGTCCTTGTATTGAAAAAATTGGTAATCAATGGTTGTTGTTATTTTCGCCACAAGGATTAGAAAGAAAAGAAGATGCATTTTTAAATGCATACTCTAATGTTTATATGATTGGTGATTTAGATTTAGAAACAATGAAATTTAAACCAATTCATGAAATGAAAGAATTAGATAAAGGATTTGATTTCTATGCAGCACAAACTGCGCATCAATCAGAATATCAAAATACAGCAATTCTAGAAGGCTGGTTTGGTTGTTCTGATTATACATATCTAACAACAGATGAAGAAGGTTGGGCTGGCTTACAAACATTAGCACGTGAATTAACAATTCAAAATGGAAGACTCATTCAAAGACCTACAAGAAATTTAGAAAGTATCAAGAAAGACGTGCTGTTTGAAGCAGTTAATGGGGTTGTAAAGAAAGATCAATTGATGAGAAGAACACCTGATGCTTGTATCATGCATTTAGACAATCCATCAAATCAAGATGTGGAATTAAATCTATTTGCGACAGACATGTATAAAGGTTTTGAAATCAGATATAACACAAGAAAGAGATGCTTTACAATTTCTAGAAAATCACTAACAAATCAAATGAATACTGCATTTGGAACAGAAAGAAGTATTTTTCTAGATAACTTAAAAACATTAGATATCTTTGTGGATCATAGTTCCATTGAAATCTTTATCAATGATGGAGAAGAAGTTATGTCTTCTCGTGTGTTCCCAACAAAACAAGAACATAAGATTCGTATGTCAGGGAAAGATATCAATCTAAAGATTTGGAGTATTGAAAAAGCAGTTGAAGATGATTTTAAATTATAACTACAATATACAAAAGAGACTACACAACTTGTAGTCTCTTTTCTAAGCGATTCTGTTTTCTTTATCAGATAAATAAACAATTGCGAGAAAGCCAGGGCCAACATGACAGCCAATAACAGGTCCAAGCTCTTGTACAGATATATTAGCGTTTGGATATTTTTCTTTTACAAGTTGAACAAACTTTTCAGCTTCTTTTGGATCATCAGAATGGCCTACAATAAACTCAGTTGCGTGTGCAGGATCTAAATCTCGATCTAAGCTCGTTAACAGTTCTCGAATTGCTTTCTTTTTTCCACGTACTTTAGAATACGCAATTAATTTACCTTCATCATCAATGTAGATTAATGGTTTAATAGAAAGAAGGGAACCAATCATTGCGGATGCATTGGATAATCTTCCACCTCTTCTTAACCATTCTAAGTCATCTACTAAGAAACGATGTGCGAATCTTAATTTGTTATCTTCGATCCATATATGAACTTCATCCATAGATTTTCCTTCATTCTTCATTTCAACGACTTTCTTTAATAAAAGTGTTAATCCCATTGTTACACACCTTGTATCAATAATTACAAGATTATTATCAGGAAATTCTTCTTGAATATCTTCATAAGCACGTTGTGAATTAAAGTAAGATGAACTTAATGCTTTATCCATATCTAAGAAAAGAACATTATTATTCTTTTCTAATAATTCTTTAAAAAATTCATAGTATGCATAGGCTGTAATCTGAGATGTATTTGGTTGATGTCCTTCACGCATTTCATGGAAGAGTGCATGTTTTGTTTCAGCTCTACAGTCATCTATATATACTTTTTCATTTACTTCAAATGTATATGAAATCATTGGAATGTTGTTTTGATCTAACCATTCACGATCTGCATCACATGTTGAAGCTGTTGCGATAATAAAATCTTCCATGTCTTTCCCCCAAAAAATCTAGTACGATTATTTTAGCATTTTCTAAAATTTAAGTCATTAGCCATTCACAACATCTAGTTTTTCTTTTGCGACAGCTAACATGAGTTTAATACGATTTTCTTGATTTACCTTTGTAGAAGAAGGGTCATAGTCTACTGCAGTAATATTCGCTTCTGGATATTTTTCACGAATTTTATTTGAAACACCTTTACCCGCAATATGATTTGGTAAACAACCAAATGGTTGTGCACAAACAATATTGGAATATCCATCTTCAATGAGTTCAATCATTTCAGCGCATAATAACCATCCTTCACCCATTTTGACACCAAGTGAAAGAATATCATCTGGTTTTTTCATGAGTTCTTTAAAAGAACCAGCACCATAGAAACCAGCATCTTTCATAGCTTTTGAACAAGATTGCCCAATAGAATCTAACAGATTTAATAGTTGTCCAGCCGCAATTCCAAATGTTTTGTTCATATCATAAAGTTTTGCGTCTAATGAGAAATTTGCACAACAATAATTGATATATCCCATTAATCCAGGCATATTTACTTCACATCCTTCTTTTTCTAAAAATGCTTGTAAATCATTGTTTCCTAATGGAGAAAACTTTACAAATATTTCTCCTACAACACCAACTTTAACTTTTTTAACTTTATTTAACGCGATTGTTTTTGCGTCATTTGCGATATTTTTAAAGTTTTTCTTAATAGAATGAATGGAATAGTTTGTATTGTTTTCCATCCAATCACCAACGATTTGTACCCATTTATGACACCATTGTTCTGCTTCACCTGCATGAACTTCATAAGGAACCATTTGGTTTCTTAGGGCAGAAATTTCATCGCCATAGAATGCACACGCAATTAATTTACGAATCAAAGGTAATGTTAGTGGTAAAGAAGAGGAGGATTCTAAACCAGTTGGATTAATAGAGGCAACTGGGATATTTCCATATCCTGCTTTGACTAACGCTTTTCTTAATAATTTGATATAGTTACTCGCTCTACAACCACCACCAGATTGAGAAATGAGAAGAGCTGTATGGTCTAAATCATATTTGCCACTATTTAGGGCATCAATAAATTGTCCAATAATTAATAGGGCAGGGTAACAAGTATCGTTATGAACGTATTTCAATCCCAGTTGAGCGACTTCACTTCCACTGTTATTTAATACTTCGCAATGAATGCCTTCAGATGCCATTGCCTTTTGGATGCAAGCAAATTGTACAGGAGCCATATTTGGAAAGAGAATCGTATAGTCTTTTAACATTTCTTTTGTGAAATTCGGTGTTAAATATTCCATATTACTTTTCCTCCTCTCTTTCTTTGAGTGCAGCGAATAAAGAGCGAATACGAATATTGACTGCACCTAAGTTTGTGATTTCATCAATCTTTAATTGTGTATACAACTTATTTCCTTCTTGTAGGATTTCTCTAGTTTCGTCAGTTGTGATTGCATCTAATCCACAACCAAATGAAACGAGTTGAACAAGATCCATATCAGATTGTGTTGTACAGTATTTTGCAGCTGCATACAATCTAGAATGATAAGTCCATTGATTCAATACATTTGTTGAGAATGGTTCAATTAGATTCGAGATAGAATCTTCTGTAACAACACATGCATTTTGTTTGATGATCAATTTATCAATACCATGGTTAACTTCAGGATCTACATGATATGGTCTACCAGCTAAAACAATAATTCTCTTATTTTCTTTTCTAGCAGTTTCAATCATTTCTTCGGCTTTATGTGCTATATCTTTCATATGATCTTGATATTCTTGATAAGCAGCATCAATTGCTTCAACAACCGCTTTAGAATTATTGTAATGGAATACTTCTTTCATGTATTTTGGAAATTTCTTCTTAAATACTTTTGGATTAGAAATATCAACAAATGGATCTAAGAAACGTACATCCTTTAATTCCAACATGTTATCTTTTAATGTTTCAGGATAATAGGCAACAATTGGACAGTTATAATGATTATCACCTTTATGTTCATCAAAATTGTATGATAAACAAGGATAGAAAATATAATCTAGATTTTGTGAAGTTAAATAATGCAGATGACCATGTGTTAGTTTTGCAGGATAACATGCAGTATCACTTGGTATTGTTCCTTGACCTTGTTGGTATAAAGCACGTGTACTAACAGGGGAAACAACAACGTTGTAACCAAGCTTTGTAAAGAAAGTATGCCAGAATGGTAATAATTCATACATATTTAATACAAATGGAATACCAACTGTACCACGTGTTCCTTTATGTTCACTCTTACAATAGTTTTCTAATGACTTTAATTTATAAGCATAAAGATTCAAAGAATCATCACTTGCCTTACCTGTAACAGGTTTTTCACAACGATTACCAGAAATGAAACTTTTACCATCCGCAAATGTATTGATTGTTAATTGACAATGATTTCCACAACCTTGACATTGAATGGATTGTGTTTGGATTGTAAAGTTTTCTAATTCTTCTTTAGAAAGCATTTTAGAAAGTGTTCCTTGTTTTGTATGTGCTTTACCAAAGAGGGCGGCACCATATGCACCCATTAATCCCGCAATATCAGGACGAATGACTTCTACACCCATTTCTTTTTCAAATGCACGTAAAACAGCTTCGTTATAGAATGTTCCACCTTGTACAACGATATTCTTTCCTAATTGTTCAGGAGAAGAAGCACGAATGACTTTATATAATGCATTCTTTACAACAGATATTGCCAAACCAGCAGAAATACATTCAATGGATGCGCCATCTTTCTGTGCTTGTTTAACAGAAGAATTCATGAATACAGTGCATCTTGAACCGAGATCTACAGGTTTATCCGCAAATAAAGCTAGCTTTGCGAAATCTTCTACTTGATAACCTAATGCTTGTGCGAATGTTTGTAAGAAAGATCCACATCCTGAAGAACAAGCTTCATTTAAGAAAATATCAGAGATGGCACCATCTTCTATCTTGAAACACTTCATATCTTGACCACCAATATCAATGATGAAATCTACATCTTTTCTAAAATATTTGGCAGCAGTGAAATGCGCAACTGTTTCAACTAAACCAAAATCACAATGCAATGCATTCTTCATGAGTTCTTCTCCATAACCAGTTGCAGTTAAAGAAGCAACTTTCATGTTTGGATGTTGTTGATAGAGTTTTAGTAATGTATCAATGACTAAAGGTAGTGGTTGACCATCATTTGAACGATAATCAGTAAATAATAGATTAGATTGATCATCAATCACCGCAATCTTGATTGTTGTAGAACCTGAATCGATTCCAATATGAACAGGACCTGTTTCATCTGTAAATGGAACACGTTGTACGCTCGCCTTTGCATGACGATTTTTAAATTGCCAATATTCATCTCTATTTTTAAATAATGGTGGTAAGCTAGCAAAATCTGCTTTTGATGAATAGTTTTCTAATGATTTGATGACATCATCAAAATTACATAGTTGATCAGCATAATATGCTGCACCAATAGCGACATATAATAATGAGTTTTCAGGACAAGTACCTTGTACATTTAATGTTTTATCAAAACTATTTCTTAAACATTGAGAGAATGTTAAAGGACCACCTAAATAAAGAATATTTCCCTTGATTGGTCTACCTTGGGCAAGACCTGCAATGGTTTGGTTAACAACTGCTTGATAAATAGATGCAGCGATATCACTTGTTTTAGCACCTTGGTTGATCAAAGGTTGTACATCACTTTTCGCAAATACACCACATCTAGAAGCAATTGTATAAGTCTTTTCAGCTTTTAAAGCTTCTACATCCATTTCATCTGCGGTTAATTTTAGTAGGGTAGCCATTTGATCAATAAATGCTCCTGTACCACCAGCACAAGAACCATTCATTCTGACTTCTACACCATTTGTTAGAAATAAAATCTTAGCGTCTTCTCCACCTAATTCAATAATGACATCAGTTTTTGGAGATTTCTTTGTTGCGGCAACTCTTTCCGCATATACTTCTTGAACAAAAGGAACACCACAAGATTCGCTCAACCCCATACCAGCACTGCCGCTGATCGCAAGGATTGCCTTTTCTCCATGTAGAATTTCTTTGTTGATTTTTGTTAATAATTCTTTTCCTTTTTCTATGATATGACTGTAATGTCGATCATAAGATGAATATATGATTTCATCTTTATCATCAATTACTACACATTTAATTGTTGTTGAACCAATATCTAAACCAACTCTCATATATTCCTCCTTCGTAAAACTACATTATTTTAATGAAAAGAAAATTGATTCGCAATGAAAATGTTTTTTCATTTTGACATTCAATAAAGATTGTATTCTGTTAAAAATTAGATGAAAAACAATGATAAGACTGTTATCATTGATACCATACATTAGGAGGGAAAAGGATATGTTATACGCACCTTATCGTTATGATTATGTTGGTAGTTTTTTACGACCAGAAAAATTAAAACAAGCAAGAACAAAATTTGAAAATGGAGAAATTGATTCTACAGCACTCAAAGAAGTGGAAGATGCTTGTATTACAGAACTCGTTCAGAAACAAAAAGAAGCTGGTTACCATTTTATTACAGATGGTGAATTTAGAAGAACATGGTGGCATATGGATTTCTTCTGGGGACTAAATGGAATTGAAAAAGTCACAACAAAAGATGGTTTGCATTTTCATGGTGAAACAACTAGAGCCGAAAGTGCAAAGATTGTTGGGAAGATTTCAGGAACAAATCATCCATTTGTGGAAGATTATAAATTTGTAAAACAATTTGAAGAAGAAGGTGTTTATGTAAAACAAACAATTCCTGCACCTACACAATTGTTAGCACAATTATCTTTACCAGAATTCCAAGAAGAAAATTCTGCAATCTATCCAGATAGAGAAGAATTGAAAAAAGATATCGTCAAAGCATATGGAGAAGTTATTAACGAATTATATGAAGCAGGATGCAGAAATCTACAACTAGATGATTGTACATGGACTTTATACGCTGATCCAAATATGTGGGCTAGCTTTGGGCTGACAGAAGAAAAGCTAAAGGCAATTTGTGAAGAAGGTGTTGCGTTAAATAATGCCGCAATTGCATACAAGAAAGAAGATATGGTAATCAATACACACGTATGTCGTGGAAATTTCCATTCTACATACGCAAATGTAGGTCCATATGATCCAGTTGCACCATACTTATTCGCACAAGAAAAAGTAGATGCTTTCTACTTAGAATATGATAGTGAAAGAGCTGGTGGTTTCGAACCATTAAAATATGTTCCAGACGATAAGAAAGTTGTCTTAGGGTTGATTACAAGTAAATCTGGTGAACTAGAAGATGAAGACGCTATTATTCGCAGAATTCATCAAGCTGCTATTTATCATCCATTAGAAAACTTATGTTTATCTCCTCAATGTGGATTTGCTTCTACGGAAGAAGGAAATAAACTAACAGAAGAACAACAATGGGCAAAACTAGCACTTATTAAAAAAATTGCAGAAAAGGTATGGCATGACTAAGGAAGAAAGAAATCAATTATATAAGGATTGGATCTTTAAAAAGTCTGCTTATACAATGGCTTTGTCTATCATTGATATTGATAAACAAACAGTCGCACCAAGTGGCGGCAATGACTATCGTGATGAAAGAAGTGCATTTCTAGCAGGAGAACTATTTTCTATTGAAACAGATGAAAAAATGGTTTCTGTTTTAAAAGAAATCAAAGAAGATCCTACAGAAGCAAAAGATACTAGAAGAGCTGCATCTTTATATTATGAAGAGATACAAAAGACACTTTGTATTCCAAAAGATGAATTTGTTACCTTAGAACAATTAAAAAATATTTCTTATTCTAAATGGTTAGAAGCAAAACAAAAGAATGATTATTCTATCTTTGAACCATACTTAAAACAAATCATTGCGTTTAAGAAAAAAGTATATGGTTATAGAAATAGACAAGAATCTATCTATGATCAAATGTTAAATGATTTTGAACCAGGAATGAATTGTGAAAAATATGATGTTTTCTTTTCCACATTAAAAGAAAAACTTGTTCCTTTTATTCACAAAGTTACACAAGCAAATCAAATTGATGATTCATTCTTATTCCAAGATTTTCCAATTGAAAACCAAAAGAAATACATGGATCATATGTTATCTTATCTTCGTTTTGATGCAGAATGGGGTTACCAAAATGAAACAGAACATCCATTTACTTCTTGGACATGTGAAAATGATTGTCGTACAACAACAAAATACTTAGAAGATAATGTTATGTCAGCTTTGTTCTCTACGATTCATGAAGTAGGACATGCATATTATGAACATGATGTTGATCCTAAATATGATGGTATGATCTTATCAGAAGGGATTTCTAGTGGTATGCACGAATCACAAAGTAGACTCTGTGAAAACTATCTAGGTAGAACAAAAGCCTTTTGGGAATATAACTATCCTTTCTTAAAACAACAGTTTCCAAAACAATTTGATGGAATTGATTTAGATACTTTTATTAAAGCTGTAAATGTATCTAGACCATCCTTAGTTCGTACAGAAGCAGATGAATTAACATATCCAATGCATATTTTGATTCGTTATGAAATTGAAAAAGGATTGTTTGATGGATCAATCAGTGTAGAAGGATTAGATCAAACATGGGCAGATATGTATGAAAAATATTTAGGAGTTCGTCCAGAAACTGCTTCAGAAGGAATCCTACAAGATGTACATTGGTCTATGGGAGAATTTGGTTATTTTCCAACATACGCTTTAGGTTCAGCATTTGCGGCACAATTTGTTAAGAAAATGAGAGAAGAAATTGATGTAGATGATCTATTGAAAAATAATCATTATGATCAAGTTATTGCGTGGCTGAAAGAACATATTCATCAATATGGTTGTTTATATAATGCTGATGAAATCATGAAGATCGCTACAGGTGAATCTTTTGATGTTAACAACTATACAGATTATTTGATTCAAAAATATAGTACTCTTTATGGAGTGAATCATGGATGAATTAAAAAATCGAGTGATAGAAGATGGAACGATTTTAGAAGGGAATATTCTAAAAGTAGATAGCTTCTTAAATCATCAGATTGATATTCATTTGATGCAGGATATTGGAAAAGAATTTTATCGTTTGTTTAAAAACAAAAAGATAACAAAGATCTTAACAATTGAAGCGAGTGGTATTGCGATTGCTTCTTTTACTGCACAGGCTTTTGATGTACCAGTATTATTTGCGAAGAAATCAAAATCTACAAATCTAGGAGATGATGTATATACTTCTAAAGTTTATTCTTATACACATAATCGAGAATATACAATTACCGTTTCTAAAAAGTATTTGAATGAAAATGATAGAATCTTGATTATAGATGATTTTTTAGCGAATGGTCTAGCGATACAAGGTTTGATTGATATTGCTGATCAAGCAAATGCAAAGGTAGAAGGAATTGGTGTTTGTATTGAGAAAACATATCAAGATGGTGGAAAAAAGATTAGAAATCTTGGATATACGGTAGAATCATTAGTGAAAATCAAAAATATGGAGAGTGGAAGAATTGAGTTTGAGGACTAATTCTTCTTTTTTTGGATTTCTAAAGCATTTTCAAGAAAAAAAAGTTCGAAAAAACATTGACATTAAATGTTAGTTTTACTAAACTAACTGTGGTTAGAAATGGTTAACCATAGTGAGGAGGCGAAATATGTTACCTTTAACATTCGCAGATGTTGATCAAGAAGTAACTGTTCAACTAGTAAAAGGAAATCCTGAAATAAAGAAACATCTTGAAGATCTTGGCTTTGTTGCAGGTGGAAAAGTAAAAGTGATTTCCAAAAATGGAGACAATTTAATTGTTAACGTGAAAGAAACGAGACTTGGCTTAGATAAAACTATGGCTAACAAAATTATGATCTAGTGGAAAGGGGATATCATGACATTAAAAGAAGCAAAAGTCGGATCCACAGTCAAAGTTGTTAAACTACATGGCGAAGGAGCTGTTAAAAGAAGAATCATGGATATGGGTATCACAAAGGGTGTAGAAATCTATATTCGTAAGGTCGCTCCATTAGGAGATCCAGTAGAAGTTACAGTTCGTAACTATGAATTGTCACTTCGTAAAGATGACGCTCAATTTATTGAAGTAGAAGTCGTAAAGTAATAAAAGGGGAAAAACATGGCAGAAATTAGAATTGCTTTGGCAGGTAATCCAAACTGTGGTAAAACAACTTTGTTTAACGCATTAACAGGTTCTAATCAGTATGTTGGTAACTGGCCAGGCGTAACAGTAGAAAAGAAAGAAGGTAAGTTGAAAGGACATGCGGATGTTACAATTCAAGACTTACCTGGTATTTACTCACTTTCTCCATATACATTGGAAGAAGTTGTATCAAGAAATTATCTAGTTGGTGATAAACCAGATGTAATCTTAAACATCATTGATGGTACAAACCTAGAAAGAAACCTATATTTAACTACACAATTAGCTGAAACAGGTATTCCTATGGTAATTGCAATCAACATGATGGATCTTGTAAAGAAAGATGGAGATGATATTAAGGTTCAAGAATTGAGTAAGAAACTTGGATGTAAGATCGTTGAAATCTCAGCTTTAAAGAATCAAGGTATCAAGGAAGCTGCTGAAGAAGCTATCAAAGCAGCAAATGAAAAGAAACTTCCAACATCAATGACTTATACAAAGGATGTTGAAGAAGCTTTAACAACAATTGAAACAGCTGCTAATTTAACAGATGCTCAAAAGCGTTGGTATGCAGTGAAATTGTTTGAAAAGGATGAAAAGGTTCTTGAAGAAGTAACTTTATCAGCTGAAGCTAAGAAAACAATTGAATCTGTAACAAACAAAGTTGAAACAAATGAAGATGATGATTCAGAAGCAATCATTACAAATGAACGTTATGAATACATCGCTACATTATTAAAAAATGTTTATGTTAAGAAGAATGCTGGAAAGATGAGCGTTTCTGATAAGATTGACCAAATTGTTACAAACAGATGGTTAGCTCTTCCAATCTTCGCAGCAGTGATGTTCTTTATCTATTGGGTAGCAGTTGCTACATTAGGTACAGTTGTTACTGATTGGACAAATGACGTATTGTTTGGAGAATGGATCCAACCAACTGTACAAACATTACTTGAAAATGCAGGTGCTGCTGAATGGGTAGTATCACTTGTAGTAGATGGTATTATTGGTGGTATTGGTGCTCCTGTTGGATTTGCTCCACAGATGGCTATCGTATTCTTCTTCTTATCAGTATTAGAAGATTGTGGTTACATGGCTCGTGTTGCATTTATCATGGACCGTATTTTCAGAAAGTTTGGTCTTTCAGGTAAATCATTCATTCCATTTATGATTTCTCAAGGTTGTGGCGTTCCAGGTATCATGGCTACACGTACAATCGAAAATGAAAAAGATCGTCGTATGACAATGATCACAACAACTACAATTCCTTGTGGTGCTAAGTTACCTGTTATCGCTATGATTGCTGGCTACTTATTAGGTGATGGTACTTGGTGGTTTGCACCAGTTATTTACCTTGCATCTATCGCATTGGTAATTGTTACTTGTGTTATCTTAAAGAAGACAAATATGTTCTCTGGTGATCCAGCTCCATTCGTTATGGAACTTCCTGCATATCATATTCCTTCCTTAAAGGGTGTATTACTACACGTTTGGGAAAGAGTATGGGCATTCTTAAAGAAGGCTGGAACAATCTTATTCTTATGTTGTGCAGTAATGTGGTTCTTAGGAGCATTTGGTATCCAAGATGGAACATTCGGTCTTGTTGATACAGAATATTGCTTCTTAGCTACAATCGGTAACACAATTGCTTGGATCTTCAAGCCATTAGGATTTGGAACATGGCAAGCAGTTGCTGCAAGCTTATCTGGATTCGTTGCTAAAGAAGGTATCGTATCTACTATGGGCGTATTGTCTGGTCTTGGTGAAGTTGAAGAATATGAAGTTTCTATGCATCAACAATTTGCTTCATTCTTCCCAACAAGCATCGCTGCAGTATCATTCTTAGTATTCAATATCTATGACTCACCATGTCTTGCTGCTATTTCCTCTACTGCAAAGGAAATGAATAACAAGAAATGGTTCTGGTTCTCTATTGCTTTCCAAAATATCAATGCTTATCTTGTAACATTAATGGTTTACCAATTTGGTGGATTAATTACTGGTGAATTAGCATTTGGTGTAGGAACAATTGCCGCAATCATTGTTCTTGTAATCTATCTATATCTCATCTTTAGACCAGATCCAAACAAGAAAAAGGTTGCTGTAGAACAAACAGCTTAAGTATTATTGTGACAGGCACAGGGAAAACCTGTGTCTGTTTTCTTAAAAGGAGACACATATGCATCATCATACATTAAGTGAATCAAAAAGAAAGTATCTTGCTAAAATGACAGAATTAGATCCAGAGGGAAAGGGAATACGTTCTATTAATATCGCAAAAGAATTGAATGTTACACGTCCTTCTGTACATGCAATGTTAACAAGACTATCTGATGATGGCTTTTTAGTGAAAGAGCATTATGGAATTGTTTATCTAACACCAAAAGGTTTAGATATTGGTAAAAAAATTATTGAACTTGAAAACCGTGGTAGTTAATCTACTATGGTTTTTTTGATGGATTAAAAATATAATAGATATAGTAATTAAGGAGAAAAGTATGAGTCATTATTTAACGATTGATGTAGGGGGAACATATATCAAATATGCATTGATGAATGAAAATGCAGAAATCTTAGAGAAAGATGAAGTGCCTACACCATATGATGGATTAGAACCATTTATTGAAACAATTAAGAAAATCTATGATCAATATGCAAATCAAAACATTGAAGCTATCGCAATGAGTGCACCTGGTAAGATTGATGCGAATACTGGTTATTTTTATACAAGTGGTGCTTTAAATTATATTAATAATGTAAATTTGAAAGATCGCTTAAAAGAAATCATTCCTGTAGATTTTGCGGTTGAAAATGATGCGAAGGCTGCAGCTGCTGCAGAACTTTGGAAAGGCAGTATGAAAGGTATTCAAAATGGTACTGTCATTGTTTTAGGTACTGGTATAGGTGGAGCCATTATTATTGATGGTAAAGTTTATAGAGGTTCTACATTTGCGGCTGGAGAATATTCTGGTATTCCTGCATCTTTGTATGATGCAACATATAATTCAAAAAATGCATGGGCAACAATTAATGGTGTTGGTGCAATGATTCATAATTACGCAGATAAACTTGGTGTTGATCCTAAAGAAATGAATGGAAAGATTTTATTCTCAGATGCAAATGAAGGAAAACAAGAAGCATTAGAAGCAATTGATGAATATTGTACAACATTAGCTTCTGGTATTATTTCTTTACAATTTGTGTTAGATGTTCAAAGAGTTTCTATTGGTGGTGGTATTTCTAAACAACCATTATTGTTAGAAACATTGAAAAAGCATTTACATGAATACTATGATAATGCATCTTCTTATATGCCAGCTACGATTCCTGAAGTTGTTACCTGTGAATTTGGAAATGATGCGAATATGATTGGTGCTTTGTATCATTATCTTTATGTAATCAAAGGAGAAAAAGCATGATTAGACATATTTGTATGTTCAAGATTCAAGAAGAAAATAAACCAGAAATCTTGAAAGAAATCTTAGAAAAAACAAAAGCTTTGAAAGATATTCAGTCCACAAAAGGTGGAATTACAGTAACAAATTCAAAAGATGCACCTGAAAGTAATTATGATT
>CAVFDO010000035.1:0-18639 GCA_963621095.1 bacterium | reverse complement strand
CAAGCCCTTAGAAGCCACATCTATAACACTTAGTGTTTAGGTGTGGTAGTTCACTAATAATACATTCGTACTTTATTGGAAGTGTATTATTTAGTAATCTCATGCTCGCTTTTGGTACTTTTGCACACTAACACCTCATTGAAGTCTTTATACTTTGTTGGATGATGAACATAATAGTTCATCTTTCTTTGAAATTGGATAAAAAAGAGAAAGAGTAAACTTTCTCTTAGAAATTAAATAAATCATCGATTGTTAGTAGTGTGGCATGATCTTTCTTTGCCTGCTTTATAACAGAATTCGTATATCCAGATTTACTGATAAACCATAAATATTTTTCTTCAATGTTTGGGAATGCTTTTGTGGCGGTTGCTAGATCTTCATATTCATCATATGGCATAGGCTGTGAAGTGAATTTGCACTCGATAAAAATTGCTTTTTTACCAGTTCGATCAATAGCTAGTAAATCTACATCATCTTGTGCTTTAATCACAGGATTTGTTCCCCACCATTTTCCTAAATGATAAGGAATGAATGGAAGTTTTCTTTTTTTGGCTAAGTGAATGATGTATTCTTTACAAATATCTTCAAAAGTATCTCCCATTAAATTACTGATATCATCCATGATTTCTTTAGATGCATCTTTTGCGCCAAGCATCGCATAATAAGAATTATTTGTGAATTCATAGCGGAACCAGAATTTAAAGAAATTATCTTTGATTACGTAGATTGATTTTTTACTTGTTTCAGGTTCTCCACATGGAACTCTTTTTTCAATTAAACGTAATGTTTGCAGAGTAATAAGATACTTAGCTACTTTTGTACGATCTTCATGAATGAAATTCGCAATATCAATAATTTTATTTCTACCATTCGCAATCGCAGATAAAATACTGTTGTAAACGTTTGTTTCTCTTAATTCAGCTTTTAAAAGATTATCTGGTTCTTCATTTAAATATGCTCCATTACGAATGATTTTTTTCTCAATGTTTTTTTGAATGGAATCATTTGAATCAAAGGCTTCAAGATATCTAGGAATACCTCCAAGAATTCCATAGGTGAGTAGTTTTTCTTCATTCGTATAATTCGGAAAGAAATCGCTACTTTCCAAATAATCAAATGGCTTGATTTCTATAGATGATGTTTGTCGATCGTGGAGTGGACTTTTTCTTCCCATGACATCGGTTTCCATAATACTTACAGAAGATCCACATAGAATTAAAAAGATATTCCTATTTTTCCAACTATGATCAATTGTATGCTGCAGAATAGATTTAATTGAAGAATTCTCTTCAATGATGTATGGAAATTCATCAATGATAATGGCTGTTTTTTGTTTTACTTTTGCACCAATATAATTAAAAGCATCTCCCCAACTTGAAAAAGAGGCGATAAAGTTCTGTTCGAAATGATATTGGATGATTTTAGAAAAATCTTCCAAATTCAAAGCATCGTTCTTTTCACGAGCAGGAAAGAAGATTGAATTAGAATGTTCTGCAAATTCTTGAAGAATAGTTGTTTTTCCAACACGTCTACGACCATACATTACTAAAAATTCAAAAGCATTACTTTCATACAATTCATTTAAATGATTTAGTTCTTCTTTTCTTCCAAGCATGAATAATTCCTCCTTCTATATCTGTATACTTATAAGTAGTATACTCTAGAGTATACAAACTATCAAGCCGATAAATAACAAGTGTCTTACACACCTTCGCATGAACCTGGTTCTTTTGCTCAAACTAAATGTATTAATTTTGTTTCCTTGAGGAGCTTTTGCTTCTAATGCATCTTTAGTGCCTCCATTGTATTCGACTAACCATCTGATATTTCCTGCATGTTTAGTCGTTGGGAGTATTAGATGAAAAGTGATAATATATAAATATCTTTTTGTGCTTGTTTTACGAAGAAGATTAGAATTTTATTGATAAAGGTGAATGTATGTTGACGAATATATCAAATGAGAGAAATAAATCTCTGATACTTGAATTGTCTGAAGGACAAGACGCAGGAATAATAGGTTGGTATTGTGAGAATGATTTTCCGATATATTATGCCAACGATAAAATAGCACATATGCTTGGATATACAGACGTCGATGATTTGATGGAAGGTATCCATGGAATGGTTATAAATACCATTCATGTAGATGATATGGAACGCGTGGTTAAAGAACTTAATCATGGTGATTTTCACGAAGGTATGACTTATAAAGTTACTTGTCGAATGTCTAGAAAAGATGAAAGTTCGATATGGACAGTAGATAAGGGAAAGGTTGTACGCACAGAGGATGGAAGACTAGCAATCCTATGTATTTGTGATGACATGACTGCGTTTATAGATCGTCATAATGAAATTGAACGATTGAATCAATTTTCAAAGTCTACTATTGAAAATATGCCTGGAGGCTACTATCGTTGTGTGGCAGAAGAGGGATATCCATTTCTTTATGTTAGTGATAGGTTCTGTGAAATATTTGGATGGACTCGAGAAGAAATTAAGTCTGAATTTGATAATAAGTTTATTAATATGATTCATCCTGATGATATAGAGGCTACGGCAGAGTATGTGAAATTGTTGAACCAAAGTTCTAATAAGAATGTTGTAGATACCATATACCGCATGAGTGGTAAGAATGGTTATATCTGGGTGTCTGACTCTACTTCTCTTGTTACGGTTGGTGATGAAATGTTTTATCAGGGTACACTTACAGATATCACAAATTTTGTTGTGAAGCGTAAGAGTGAGGAAGAGTTGCATAGTGAACAACTGATGGTTTTTGATACACTTGCTCGTCATTTTAAAAATGTTTATTGGCTTGATCTTGAAGAGAAGATGGCGAAAATTCTTAAATTAGATGCATCCTATGTAGATGTTCCGAGCAAAAAAGATCATCAGCTGTTTCCATTTGAAATTGTTATTGAAAATTGGATTAACACAATTGTATATCCAGAAGATAGAGAAAAAGTAAGCAGTGCAATTACGACAGAAAATATAAAAAATGTTTTCAAGACGCAAGGAGAGTTCGTTGGAAATTATCGCAGTCTTGTGAATGGAAAAATTCATTATTTTCAATACAGCTTTCTCAAGGCAAATAAGGATGGGACAAAAGCAGTAGCAGGTTTTCAGAATATTGATGATATTATTGAAGAACATCAGGAAATTGAAAACACTAAAAGAAAAGAAGAGGCTACTCATCAAAAAGAAGTGGAAGAACAACTCGCAATTATCAATGCTTTGTGTAAGAGCTTTAGAAATGTATTTGTTGCAAACTTGAGTGAAGGAACCGCAAGAGCTATAAGACTTGCTGATAATTATAATGTAAAAGCGATTCGTGACGTTAAAGATCAAACATTCCAATTTGATGCCGTTATAGATCGATGGGTGCGCGAAACTGTCCATCCAGATGATAAGAAGAGAATAAAAGAAACATTAAATGTAAAAAATATTAGAGAGGTATTTTCTAAGCAAGATAAATATGTTGGAACATATCGTAATATGGAAGATGGCGTTCAACATTACTATCAATATGATTTTAGAAGAGTTGCTGATACAGAAAATGTTGTAGTAGGATTCCAACTTATCGATAAAATTATAGAAGAACAGGCTGCCCATAAAAAGGAACTTGAAGAGCAGTTTGCGATTATCAATACACTTTCTAGAAATTACATGAACATTTATCTTGCTAATCTGAATGATGGATCAGCCAGGGCAATAAGAATATCAGAAAATTATGGATATAAAGAGGTCTGTTCACTTAAAGATGTACCATTTTCAATTGATAAAATCATTAAAATTTGGGCTGAAAAGTATATTTATCCTAACGAAGATAAAGAGAAGATTGCTAGGATGCTGAGCATTAAAAATCTTCGAGAAGTATTTTCTAAACAAGAAAGTTATATAGGGAATTATCAAAGCACAGAACAAGGTGCAGTTCATCATTATCAATTTGATATTAGAAAAGTAGATAATTCAGGAAATGTTGTAGCAGGGTTCCAAAACATAGATGCAATTATTGAAGAACATGAAGCGCAGGAAAAAGAAAAACGAGAATTAGAAGAGGCAAGGCTCAAAGGAGAAAAAGAGCATGCAGAGGTTGTTAACTCTTTGGCGACTATTTATTCTACAATTTTCCGGGCGGATATTATTACACATGAATATGAAATACTAAATAGTGTGCCACTCATGGGGAAGATTGCGGCAAGTAAAGGTAATTTTGATGATGTAAAGGAAATAATTATAGAGTACTTTATAGAACCAGAATTCAGACAATCATTGCGAGATTTTTTAGATTTGAATACATTAGCTGACAGATTTGAAAAGGCAAATACAGTAACAATGGATTACAAAGCCCCTACAGGACAATGGATGCAAGCGCGTTTTATTGCCAAACGTAGAGATGAACAAGGTAGAGCGGTTGAAACCCTATATGTAGCTCATGATATTACAGAAGAGAAGACTAGAGATCTTAAACAACAAGAGTTTTTGACACAGGCTTTGGCAGCAGCACAGCAGGCAAACAAGGCAAAGACAACATTTCTTAACAATATGTCCCATGATATTCGTACACCGATGAATGCCATTATTGGTTTTACATCTCTAGCGCAAACGCATTTAGATGATCATGCTCAAGTAGAAGATTATCTATGCAAGATAAGTACATCAAGTAACCATTTGTTGAGTCTTATTAATAATATTCTAGATATGAGTCGTATTGAAAGTGGTACGGTAAAACTTGAGGAGAAAGCTGTACATATTCCAGATTTACTACATGATCTTAGAACGATGATTCAAAGCCTTGTAGATTCTAAGAATTTAAATCTTTTTATTGATACCCAAGATGTTGTACATGAGGACGTACTGACAGATAAGCTGCGTTTGAATCAAGTGTTATTGAATATTGTAGGTAATGCCATCAAATTTACACAGCCTGGTGGCAATATTACGATTCGTTTGATTGAAAAGCCTTGTAGTCTAAAACATTACTCCACATATTCGTTTTCTGTAAAGGATACTGGCATTGGTATGTCAAAGGAGTTTGTTGGACATATATTTGATGCCTTCTCTAGAGAATATAGTTCTACCGTCAGTGGTATTCAAGGTACGGGACTTGGTATGGCTATTACGAAGAACATCGTAGATATGATGGGAGGAGGCATACAAATAGAAAGTGAAGAAGGTAAAGGATCATTATTCACGGTTACACTTAACCTCTGCCTAGCTAATGAGCCGGTTAAGAATGAACTGATTACGAATTTGTGTGGTGCAAGAGCATTGATAGTTGATGATGATATGAATGCTTGTAAAAGTGTCAGTAAGATGCTTCGGGATATTCAGATAAGGGCAGATTGGTCTACATCGGCTCGTGAAGCGATTGTTCGTGCACAAGAAGCTATAGAAATGATGGATGAATACAAAGTCTATATCATAAATTATCAGATGCCAGATATGAATGGTTGCCAGATTGTTCACCGTATTCGTGAGATAAAGAGTGAAAGTACACCAATTATTGTGTTCTCTGCTTATGATTGGACTGAATTTGAGTATGAGGCAAGAAAAACAGGAGTTGAGGCCTTTGTATCAAAACCTATCTTTATATCTGACCTTCGAGAAGCGCTAACGCATCCTAAAGTAAGGTATAAAATACAGAAAGAAGAAAAGAAAAAAGTTTATGATTATAGCGATAAGCATGTGCTTCTAGTTGAAGATAATGAACTGAATCGAGAGATTGCTACGACTATTTTGGAAGAAACAGGCATGAAAGTCGATAGTGTAGAAGATGGTGATATTGCGGTTGCAACAATCAATAAAGAGCCGGCAGATAAGTACGATTTAATTTTGATGGATGTTCAGATGCCGAGAATGGATGGTTATACAGCTACTAGAGAAATTAGAACTTTGGCTGATAATAAGAAGGCTAATATTCCGATTGTGGCCGTAACAGCGAATGTTTTCGAAGAGGATAGGAAGAAGGCAATTGAGGCTGGCATGAACGGACATATCATAAAACCTATCAGCATTGAGGAGATTGCAAAGGTGCTAGATGAGATATTTTCAGTGAAGAAGGTATGATCATTATGGCAGGTAAAGTGAAAGTACGTATGGTTATAAAAAAATAACAGTATTATCTAAAAAAGAGTTTCAGCATTTAGAAAATGTTCTTTCAATGCTGGGACTCTTTACTGATTGATTTCTTTCTCACTTTCTTTCAAAATTTCTATAGTTGATGAAAGCAATGTGATAAACTAGAACTAGTTTAATACTTTCAGGGGTTTTTGATGAAAAGAAGAGGATTTACACTAGCAGAATTATTAATTGTTGTCGCAATCATTGGTGTTCTTATTTCTATTGGTATGCCTATTTTTGCTTCTCAATTAGAAAAAGCAAGGGAGGCAACGGATGCCGCTAATATTAGAGATGCTTATGCTGAAATGATGACAGAAATCATTTCAGATGGAGAAACTACTAAAAAATATCAAGTCAATCTTTCACAACAAAAAGATGATTGGCAAACCACTTTTGATTTTCCAGCAACTGAAATTGGTATTCCTAAAAAAGGTGGTACTGCAACAATTGAATATAAAGATAATATAGCTTATATCAATTATGGAAATACGGATTCAAATGGTGGCGCATCTAGTGATATAAAAAACAAGTCGGTTTTGTATCCTTCAGATGTTCAAAAAGGCCAAAGAACATCAAAAGGTACTTTATATAAATACAATGATCAATATTTTATTGCGACAAAAGATGGAGAGATGGATGAAACTCCAAAAGATAACACACATGGTTTATATTTGGTGAATGTCAATTCTATTCATATCATTGATTCATTTTCAGAAGAAGCATTAAACCAAATTGATAGCATCAATAAAGGTGATGTGATTTATATAAAATCTGAGAATAAGTATTATGTGTATTATGATACAAATCAAAAAGTTAAGATAGATAGTGATTTACAGGAGATATTATGAAAAAATTATTTGGAAATATGAAGATGCGTTGGATAAATGTCATTCTGTTTGGTTTACTCGTTGGAATTTATGTAGGATGTATTATGAGTGTTCCTTTCTTTGAGGGAACATCTTTTCAGGATATTGGTATTTCACATGAATGGTGGATATTATTTGCGTTAATCATTGTTGTGAATTGTAAAAAGAGTTATGAAGCTGCTTTGAAATGCTTTGTTTTCTTTTTGATTAGTCAACCAGTTATTTTTATTGTGGAAGCGTTACTTGGACATATTACTTGGGAACTTGCATTTTACTATTATTTTGATATTTGGTTTGTTCGTTCTTTATTTACATTGCCAGGTGGCTTAATTGCGTATTATGTTCAGAAACAAACTCCAATTGGTGCAATTGTACTTGGTGTTGGAAATACTTTAGAAGCATTACTTGGAATGTATTATGGCTATCAAGCTTTAACAAACTTTCCACATCATTTATTATCTGCAATCTTTTGTTTTATTGTGATTATCATTACAAACTTATATATTCAAAAAGAAAAGAAGAACAGAATCATTTCTATTATCACAACAATTCTATTGATTGTAGCTTTACTTGTATTTTTGGTATTAGATGGAAGAGTATTATTTTAGTAATAAACATTGTTTGCATCGTGTATACTATTGGTAGTATTGGAGATATTTATGGCAGATTACAAAGTTCCTATTATAGAGACGACTTATCTTTCTGTACCTACTGTAGCGATTTATAGAACAATCATGAGAAAAATGTTCATTGCGAATGAACAAATGCGTAACCAATTATATAAAGAAGAAATTTATCAACTTGTGAAAGAAGATGATGATTTTTCTAGTTATACAATAGATGATTTAAAACAAGATCTTGAACAGTTGGTGGAATGGAAAAATTTAATAGCGATACAAGATCCTGGCGTTGTACATACAATTGCTGAATATAAAAATAAACAGTATCGTTATTCGATGAGTGAAAGTGCGATAGAAATTGAAAGATTGACTATCCGATTGGAAAATTTGGAGATAGAAACATCAAATCTTTCTACTGGATATTTCCAAAGAATAGAAGAAGCATTAATTAACGCAAAAACAGTGAACCATCAATCTTTACAAGATATTAATGAATGGTGGCATCTTCTACAAGATGATTTCCAAAATTTGAATAATAACTATAAAGATTATCTTAGAGACTTTTATTTAACGGATACTAAGACTTTAGTGAAATCCGTTGATTTTATTATGCATAAAGAAAGATTTGTTCAATATCTTCAAAATTTTATTAAACAAATGCAATTAAAGTCTAAAAAAATCAGAAATCGAATAGAACCAATCCGTGAATTATTTGATGATGAATTATTAGATAAAATTGTAAAGAGTGAAATGGATATACCACATGTTGGAAAATCAGCACAGAATGAAGATGTATTAAAATCATCTATTCGTAATAAATGGTTAGCTTTTGTGAAATGGTTTGTTCCAATTGATGGTCAAAAAGCAGAATGTGAAAGAATATTAGATATCACAAATGATATTATTCGTTCAATCATTGAAAATGCAAATATGATTGTACAGATGTCAAATTATGGTGTTAGCAGAAAAGATGATTATAAACACTTTATTCAAATGTTTATGAATTGTGAATCAATAGAAGATTGTCATTGTTTATCTGCACATGTTTTTGGTGTACAAAACATTGAACATTATAAATTAGAACGTTCTTATGATACAGATGATATTAAAACAAGTGTATATAATCAAGACTTATATGAAGTGGAGTTAGAATCTCATTCTAGAACATATCGTGAGAGAAGAAAAAGAGAAGGGGTTGTTGATCGAAGCTTTGATAAAATGATGGCAGCACAAGAACACGAAAGATATGTAAACGAAAAAAAGAAGCTTGCACATAAATACATAAAAGATCATAAATTATCCGTATCTGAAATAAAGGATATTATTCCGGCAGAATTAAGAATATCTATTTTACAGTGGATATCTATTGCGAATATGAATGTATCAAAATCTGGTAGTACAGAGTTTGGAGAAAGTTATCATTTATTACAAGAAGAAGGTACTTGTGTATTACACTGTGAAGATGGCGATATTACGATGCCTAGATATATTTTGGAGTTTGATGTATGAGTGGATTAGAGATATTAATGAATCAGTTTTGGGTGATTCGTGATCGTGAAAAAGAAGATTATTATCAAGTGAAACGTGATTTGAAAGATAAACAGCTAATGAGATTCATTCAAGAAGTATTAGGTTGGAGAGTGGTTCATACAGAACAATTAATTAAGTTGGAAAAATTACCTACATATGCGGAAGAGTTTATGGGAATTCAACAATTTTCAGAAGCAAGAGATTATTGTTTGTTTTGTGCACTTCTTATTTTCTTGGAAGATAAAGAAGAAAATAGTCAATTTTTATTATCTGAATTAATTCGCTATGTTGAAACAATCATGAGTGAATATATGGAAGTGGATTGGACGTCATATAGTCAAAGAAAATCATTAGTTCGTGTATTGCAATTTGCGGAAGAAATGGGAATGTTGAAGACTTATGAAGGTAGCAGTTCTAATTATTCTAATGAACAATCTAGTGAAGTGTTATATGAAAATACAGGCGTTTCTAGGTATTTCGCAACAAATTTTTCTAGAGATATAACAAATGTTGAAGATTGGAAAGAATTTGAAAATGAACATGTAGATGAAACAAATCAATCAACAGTAAATCATGTTTTTAGACAACTTCTTGTTTGCCCTACAATGCATTGGAAAGATAAAAATGATAATGATGCAATGTATCTCAAAACAAAAAGAATGTATATACAATCAAACATACAGAAATATTTGAATCTATCATTACAAATTAATCACCATACGGCTTCTGCAGTGTATGTGGATACTCAAACAATTGGGAATGTTCATCCCAAAAGTGGAATGTTGAGCGAAATTGTATTACTAGTATGTAAAACATTCCATGATAATGCGAATGATAAAAGAAAATTTGTTATTCAAGAAGATGAAACAATAGAGATGACAAGCTCTAGATTTCAAGAGTTATTATTGAAAATCAAAAAACAATATCAGTCACTGTGGTCTAAAGAATATAGAGAAATGTCTAATGAAAGATACGTAGTTCAAGTGAAAGATTATATGAAAAGATGGATGATGATAAAAGAAAATAATGAAAATATTATTGTTTATCCTTCTTGTGGATTAGTTGGTGGTAAATATACGGAATATATGGAGGGGAAAGTGAATGGTTGAAAGATGGAAAATGAACCAGATTGGTTTTGTTAATTTTTGGTTATATGATAGAGAATCTTTTCAACTAGAAGACGGAAAATTGCTATTAAGAGGCCAAAATGGATCTGGGAAATCAATTACTACACAAAGTTTTATTCCATTTATTTTAGATGGTGATCGTTCGCCATCTAGATTAGATCCTTTTGGTACAAGTAGTCGTACAATGGATTATTATTTTCTAGGAGATAATGAAAGAGAAGATTCTACAGGATACCTTTATTTAGAATTTAAAAAAGAAAATGAATATCGAACAATAGCGATTGGTCAACATGCACATCAAGGTCGTCCAATGACTTTTTGGGGATTTGTTATCAATGATGGTAGAAGAATTAATATTGATTTGAAACTATATCGTGAATCCGGCGATAAAATTATTCCATTATCAAGACAAGAAATGAAAAAAGAGCTTGGAGATGACATTCCATTTACAACTTCTCAAAAAGAGTATAAAGAAATGGTGAATAAATATTTGTTTGGATTTGAAAAAATCGAACAATTTGAACAATATATCAAACTGCTGATCAAAGTAAGAGCTCCCAAATTATCTAATGTATTTAAACCAACAAAAGTATATGAAATCTTAAATGATTCTTTACAAGTTTTAAGTGATGAAGATTTAAGACCTATGGTAGATGCAATGGAAAAGATGGATTCTATTCAAGAACATTTAGATGGTCTAAAAAGAGCATGTAATGATGCTTCTGCTATTGCGAAGGAATACAAACATTACAATCTTTATATGCTCTCTAAAAAATCTCATAATTATGTAAATGCATTAAAAGAATCTTCACAAGCTAGTCAGGAATATAATCAATTTCTTCAACAAATAGAATCATGGGAAAAAACTATATTAGAGAAAAAGAGTGTTTTAGAAAAACTTCAAATTGAAGAATCTTATATTCGTAATCAACTACAACAATTGTTTGATCCTGAATTGGAAAATTTGGATTTAAAGTTACAAAATTTAACAAATGAAGTAAATGAATATACAAATAGTAAGAGTCAAAAGAAAGTACAAATTGAACAAAAAAATGAATTGATACATGAATGTGAAGTGGAACTAAAGAACTTGAATGATTCTTTAGAATATACAGAAAAGAAAATACTCGATACAATCCGTGATATGGATGAATATCAAATGGAAATTAAAAATGACTTTCATTTGAATTTGAAAGAAGACATTCAATTAAATAAAGATATTAATTTTGATTTATATAACAGTCAATTGATTACCTTACATAAAAATGTACGTGATGGTCAAAATGTATTGCGTAAATATAATGATTTACAAAAGAAATATGAGGAAGATAAAGAACAAGAAAATCGAGTAAATAAAGTATATCAAGATGAACAATATCATTGTGAACAATTACAAACAAATAAAGAAAAAATACAAGATAAACTATTAACTGATGTTCATTCTTTAAAAAAGAATGTTTATTGGAACGTAGATGAGAAAAGTATTTTAGATGCGAATAAAATTATAGAAGAATATGTCGGAGCATCGGATACATTTCGTTTAAAATCAATCTTCCAAAAAGATTATGACCAAAAAATACAAATCAAAAATGAATCAATTGCGTTATTAAAAGCTAGTGAAAAACAAATATTTGCGAATCTAAATGAAAAGAAAGAGGAATATCGCAAAATAGAATCACAGAAAGAAATTGAACCAGAACGTGATGAATATACGATTTCTTTTAGAAATCAGTTAAAGCAATGTGGTATAGAGGCATATCCTTTCTATCAAACAGTGACTTTTTCATCCTCATTAAATGAATCAGAGCAAGCAATCTTAGAACAACAATTATACAAATCAGGAGTACTAGATGCATTGGTTGTATCTGACGAAGATTATCAAAGAATTCAAAAAGAATTTCCTAATTTCTTAGATTGTTTGATATATGTTAAACAAGATGGGAATCAAACATTTGATGACTTGTTAGTGGAACAAAATCTTCCATCTAAAATTCAAAAAACCACTACTAGAATTTTATCTAATATCACAAAAGAAAATGGAAGTCTTATTCTGAAAAAGAATGGATATTTTAAGCATGGTTTGATTGAAGGACATGTTTATAAAAAAGAGTCAGAATATGTTGGCGTTAATGCTAGAAGAAGAAAGAAACAACAATTGTTAGAACAGTTGCAAAATGAAATTGAACAGATTGAAAATGATTTGCAAACAAAAAGAAATGAAATCAATGAAGTAAAAGAATATATTATTCAGATGCAAGAAGAATATCAGAGAATTCCAGACACAACGGAATTAAATGAAATTTGTAATCAAATGTATCAATCTAACATGCGTTTACAAGAATATGCTCGAAAAAAGAAAGAATTAGAAGAAATTACTAGAAAATCTTATCAAGCATTTAAAGAAGCAGAGAAGAAGATGTTATCCATCTGCAAACTATTGCCATATACAAGAAGTACAGAAGAATATGAAGATATTTTACAAAGTATTGATTCTTATAAAGACTTATTATATTCATTACGACAGTTTGTTACAGAAAAGGAAAGTTATGAATCTCAAAAGAATGTGCAAGATCAACTTATCAATCAATACTATGAAGAGATTGATGATTTATCTTTAGAAAAAGATAAATACGACGCAAAGATTCAATATTGTTCGAAACAAATCCACCAATTGAAAGAAATTATGAATAGCCCAGAAACACAAGAAAAGGCTAAAAAAATAAGCGAACTTCATCAAAAAGAAAAAGAAAATCAATTGAGTATACAAACTACCATAACCGATTTGGCAGTTGTTCAAAATAATCTCGACAATGCTGATCAGCAAATAGCAGTAAAGAAAACTATTGCGGAAGAAAAAGAAGATCATTTGAATCATGTTAAACAATATTTAGAAGAAGAACTATCTTTGAATTTGGTTTTGAAGAATGATGAACAATCATTGGAATCTTGTGCAAATGAAGCAATTGAATTAGAAGAAAGTAATTTTATGATGAAATCTTCTGCTGAAATGGTTGCTAGATTACATGAATCTTATCAAAAGAATACAAGTAATCTTGCGGATTATAATGTATCAATTAATCGTGTCTTTGAAGATGAACAACAAGCAGTAGCAGATCGAGATAGATCAATTGTAAATGCATATTTTGGTGGTAAAAAACTAGATTTGTATGAATTTTTAGAACAACTAAAAAACAATATCGACATGCAAGATGAATTGATTAAGAAAAAAGATCGTGAAATCTTTGAAGATATCTTGACGCAAACGATTTCTAAAAAATTAACCGAAAGAATTGAGGATAGTCGTAATTTGGTAAAAGAAATGTCTTCTTTGATGAAGAATATGGATACATCAATGGGATTGAGTTTTAGTTTGGAATGGAAACCAAATAACCCAGAGGAAATTGATGAAATAGATGTAAGAGAATTAGAAAAAATCTTAATGCGTGATTCAGAATTGATTACTTCAGAGGATATTTCACGTGTTTCAAAACATTTTAGAAGTATCATCCAAAGAGAAAAACAACAAATTGAGATGAATAATGCGATTGTGAATTATATGGATCTTGTAAGAAATGCCTTGGATTATCGAAAATGGTATAGCTTTAAAATGCGTTATATTAGAAGGAATGAAGGAAAGAAAGATCTGACTAATGCAGCATTTAATCGTTTTAGTGGTGGTGAAAAGGCAATGGCAATGTATGTTCCGTTGTTTGCAGCGGTTAATGCACAATATCAGAAATGTATGAACGATGATCATCCACGTATGATTGCTTTAGATGAAGCATTTGCGGGTGTGGATGAAAAGAATATTTCAAGTATGTTTGAAATGGTTGAAGCAATGGATTTTGATTATATTATGAATTCTCAAGCTTTATGGGGATGTTATGCCACTGTAAAGAAATTGAAGATTAGTGAATTGTTAAGACCATTGAATGAAAACTTTGTGACTGTTGTGAATTATATATGGAACGGAAAAGAGAAAATCTTACAATGACCGGCAACAAAGCGTGTGCGAATTATCTTTTACAACAAAATGTTAAAAGATATATGAATGAAGTGAAGAAAAGATGGCGTTCTTATGGAAGGATGACAGGAAGAATTACACTGCATAAAGTGAGTGAAGAAGAAAAGAATGACTTAACAAAAATTACTGGTATTCGATTTTATGGTGATTCTATTACATTACCTGTGAAAGATTTTGAAGATGCGTTGCAACATAGTAAATTCGCTCCAATTGATTTAAAAGAAGTATTGGATCATTATTTTGGCTATTCTGTTTTAACAAATAAACAGAAAAATGAAATCAAAGAAAAAGAAAACCAAGAATTTGAAGACAAGCTCTTTAACATACTAAATTATTTGGATGCGCCTAAAGAAATAATAAATTGGTTACAAAGTGCTTTAGATAATAAAGATAATGGATATCGTATTTTGAAAAAGATACAAAACGATCAAAAGTATTCTGTATTTGAAAATGTAGTAAAAGGAATCGAAATTGTTCTAAAAGAAGAATCATGTGTTCCAATTGCGGTATTTGCTTCACAAATTAGTGGGAATCCACATTTCTTGGATAAAGGACAAGATGCTTCAAATCTATTTATGTCAATTCTTTGTTTTCTATATAAAGAGAACTTTCCAGAAAATATGCAAGAATGGTATCGTATTTTTGAAAAAGCAGGAATCATTAAAGATGAAATTGCTGGAAGTGTAGCAATTTATAATGTTCACTTAGAAAGAAATAATGGGTTACATTTAGGTAGTGAAGAATGCTATGCATATGGTCAACCTTTTATGTGTGCATATGCAAATTTAAAAGATATTGTAAAAGCTTATACAGATGATGAAATTGTTTATGTTGTAGAGAATGAAATGGTATTTTCTTTTCTTTTAACTGAAATCAAGGATTACAATTGTGCATTGGTTTGTACTTCCGGACAATTATCAACAACAGCGCAAGTTTTATTATCATTGTTATCAAAAAATAATGTGACAATCTACTATAGTGGTGATTTGGATCCAGAAGGTATTTCTATTTGTGATCGCCTATGGAAAAAATATCCTACTTCATTACAATTGTGGCATATGGATAATTTTGATTATAAAAATAGTTTGTCGAATGAGGAGATATCTGATAGTAGATTATCAATATTAGAGACAATTCAAAATGAAAAATTGAAAAGTACTGCACAAGAAATAAAAAAAGTGAAGAAAGCAGGCTATCAAGAAAATATACTATCTTCATATTTAGAAGATTTAAAGAATCCTTCCAAGTGAAGGGCTCTTTTTCGGAATAGGCATATATAGAAATGTCAATATGTGATTCTGAATACATCCATGTTAAAATAGACAAAGCGTAAAGGAGAATGTACGAATGAATGAAGAAATCATTAAACGAATCTCACAAGAATTAAAGATTACAGAAGAGCAGATTCAAAATACTTTAAATATGTTGGAAGAAGGTAACACTGTTCCATTTATTGCACGTTACCGTAAAGAACAAACTAAAGGATTAGATGAAGAACAAATTTTATATATTCAAAAACAATATGATTATCAATTAAAATTAGCTGAAAGAAAAGAAGCTGTTTTGAAATTGATTTCAGAACAAGGGAAAATGACAGATGAAATTCAAAAGTCTGTTCAAGAAGCTACAAAGCTATCTCAAGTAGAAGATATCTATCGTCCATATGCACAAAAGAAAAAGACAAGAGCTACTACAGCGATCAAGCTTGGTTTGCAACCTCTTGCAGATTGGATGTTAGCTTGTGATGAAAATAGAAATCTTGAAGAAGAAGCTACAAAGTATATTACTGAAGAAGTAAAAGATACAAAAGTCGCAATTCAAGGTGCGAAAGATATTATTGCGGAAATGGTATCTGATAACGCAAAACAAAGATGGGCTTTTAAAGATAACATTCTAAAATCTGGTGTACTTTCCACTAAAATCAAGAAAGACGCAAAAGATGAAAATAAAGTCTATGAAATGTACTATGACAGAAGTGAAAAGATTTCTCAATTGGCAGATCATAGAATCATGGCGATTGATCGTGCTGAAAAAGAAAAGATCATTACAGTTTCATTTGTGTTTGATGAAGAACATCTAGAAGAAGAAGCTTATCAGAATTTGACACATGGTAAGGCAACTGCAGTAGAAAATGAACTTAAAGAAGCCGCAACAGATGGATGTGAAAGATTATTATTCCCATCAATTGAAAGAGAAATTCGTTCTGAACTAAGTGAAAGAGCACAAAATCAATCTATTGAAATCTTCTCAATGAATCTTGAAAAGTTATTACTACAAGCTCCATTGAAAGGCAGAATTGTATTAGGCTTTGACCCTGGTTTCTATAATGGATGTAAATTAGCTGTTATTGATGAAACTGGTAAGATGTTAACAGTTGATAAAGTTTATCCATTTAAAACAAATAAAGAAAATGTTGAAGCAATTGAATCCGCAAAGAAAAAGGTTTTATCTTTGATTCAAAAATATCATGTACAAATCATTGCGATTGGTAATGGTACAGCTAGTAGAGAAAGCGAAAAATTATGTGCTGAATTAATTAAAGATAATCATTTAGATGTTCAATATGCAATTGTTTCTGAAGCAGGTGCTTCTGTATGGTCTGCACAAGAAGCTGCACGTCTTGAATTCCCAGATATGGCAATTGAAGAAAGATCAGCAGTATCTATTGGTAGAAGATTATTAGATCCACTTGCAGAGTTGATTAAGATTGATCCACAGTCTATTGGGGTAGGACAATATCAACATGATTTACCACAAAAAGCTTTATCTCAAAGATTAGATGAAGTTGTTATGAAAGCTGTTAACAGAACGGGTGCAGATTTAAATACAGCTTCTGTAGAATTGTTAACACATATTTCAGGATTGAATGCTGGTATCGCAAAAGAAATTATTAACTATCGTAATGAAAATGGTAAGTTTACAAACAGAAAACAATTACTAAAGGTTAAGAAATTAGGACCTAAAGCTTATACACAATGTGCTGGTTTCTTACGTATTACAGATGGTGATGAACCATTAGATGAAACAAGCATTCATCCAGAAAGTTATGACGCTGCTAGAGAAGTAATGAAGGCTTGTGGTATTACAACACTTGGTGAAAAGGATGCTGAATTCCCAGAAGAAAAGACTAAGGATTTAGGAATCGATTCTTATACATTGAAGGATATTGAAGAAGCAATCAAACAACCATTAAGAGATTACCGTGATCAATTTGATGGTGCATTATTAAAGAGTGATGTATTAGAAATTTCTGATTTACATAAGGGTGATCAATTATCTGGTACAGTTAGAAATGTAGTAGACTTTGGTGCATTCATTGATATTGGATTACATCAAGATGGTTTAGCACATATTTCTCATATGTCCATGAATCGTATTTCTCATCCAAGTGAAGTTGTATCTGTTGGTGATATCGTAAATGTTTGGGTATATGAAATCGAAGAAGAAAGAGGCAGAGTACAGTTATCACTTCTTCCATTAGAACAACTTGAACAAAGAGATGCAGAATATAAGAGAAAGAAATCTTCTAAAGATAGAAAGAAATATCAAAAGAAACCAGTCAAGAAAGAAGTAACAATGGATGATGCTATGGCAAATCTATTGGCTCGTTTTGGAAAATAAAACAAATAAGAAAAGAGATCTGATTAATGCCAACACCACATAAGGATGTTTTAATGTAATAGCCACGGTGCAACTCAGAAAAGGGTTGCACCGATTTTTATGCTAGGCGATAAACCGAAACTCCTGAGGATTTTGCTGTACCTCGTCCATTATGGAAAGAAGTTCCTGTTCGGTCGGTATATCAACCATTCCGACTGCGGTAAAATATACATCCACCTTGACATAGCAATGACCGCTTGATTTATCATTATTGTGAACTTCAATTCGTTCAATCAGTGTATTCACAAGCGTTGGCGTAAGTTCCTTAATCTCCGTAATTTCACGGAGAGTGTGGAGCAGTAGCCTGAGGTTGGTGACTTTTTGATTTGCATCATTTAATGACGTTTTTCCTTTCTCTATTTCTGTTTGCAATTGTTTTTGCTCACGCTCATAGTTTTGAAACAATTTGGAAAAGCGTTCGTTCGAAAGAATTCCGGCGGCATTTTGCTCAAATACTTTCTCAATCAGTCTGTCGATTTCAGCTATTCTTTTTTCTCCACGCTCAACGTATAATCTGAGCTTTTTATTCTCCGATTGCCGCACAAGATTTGTTTTCTTGGCAAGCATATATAGAAATGCAGACTCATAGCACATGCAAGAAAATAGTAATTACGCATGAAACAAAAAATCCTTGAAAATAGAAGGAATTAGATTGAGTAAAAAACAAATTCAGAATTGAAAAATTCGTA
>CAVFDO010000034.1:0-18688 GCA_963621095.1 bacterium | reverse complement strand
GAAGTAGAACATATCAAGCATTCTTCCCACTGATCGCTACCGCAATCATTTACTTTGTTGTTACGTATTTATTCATTCTTTTATTAAATCAAATACAAAAGAAAATCAATCCAAAATTAAGAAAACAAATCTTGAAAGGAGTTAAAAGATGATTAAAGTTGAAGATCTATGTATGACATTTCAACATGAGATATTAAAAAATGTTAATGTTGAAATTAATAAAGGTGATGTTATTTCTGTTATAGGACCTTCAGGTTGTGGAAAGAGTACATTTTTAAGATGTATTAATCGTTTAAATACTCCTACAAGTGGTCATATTTATATTGATGGAGAAGATATTACAACAGCAGATAAAAAGAAACTTTTAGAACTTCGTCAAAAAATGGGAATGGTATTCCAATCCTTTAACTTATTCAATCATATGACTGTGATTGAAAATATCATGTTAGCTCCTATGCAACTATTAGGAAAAGATGCGCAATCTGCATATGAAGAAGGCATGCAATTGTTAGAACAAGTAGGACTTTCCGCTAAAGCAATGAATTATCCTGATTCTTTATCAGGTGGTCAAAAACAAAGAGCAGCTATCGCAAGAACATTAGCGATGCATCCGGAAATTATTTTGTTTGATGAACCAACAAGTGCATTGGATCCAAGTATTTCTAGTGAAGTATTAGCTGTTATTAAAAAGCTTGCGGATGATGGAATGACAATGTTGATTGTTACACATGAAATGGATTTTGCGGAAAATGTTTCCAATAGAGTCTTCTACATGGATGAAAAAGGAATCTATGAAGATGGAACTTCTGAACAGATTTTCCATAATCCTCAAAAACCTAAAACAAAACAATTTATTTATCAAATTCGTAGTTTTAACTATGATATTCATTGCGATACTTTTGATTTCTATGATTTAGTTGGTCAATCTACAGCGTTCATGAAGAAACAATTATTTAACACAAAGAGAATCAATGAAACAATCTTAGTCATTGAAGAATTGATTTATAATCTATTCTTTAAAGTATACAAAGATATTGATATGAACATATCAATTAGTTATGCAGAAAAATTAGATAATCTAAGAATTACATTTACTTCTGATTTCATCAATGAAGATATTTTGAAACATTTAGATGATCAAGTATCTAGTGATATTGTAAGTAACTTAACAAGAAAAATAGAAGTGAAAGGTAATACAGTAGAAGTTAAACTATGAGAAGACAACTATCGTTGATATGTATTTTATCTATGACACTTTCTATGCTAGGCTGTTATCAAAAAACAAATAGCTCAACTACATATTCCGCAACTTCACAAGGCATTGGTGGGAATATCACAATTGATGTGACGTTACAAGATAATCAGATAAAAGACATTCAAATTACAAGTGAAAATGAAAGTGCCGGTGTTGGTGATGAAGCATTAACAATCATGAAAGAACGTGTGCTTTCAAATCAAAGTATTAATGTTGATACAGTATCTGGAGCGACAGTTTCTAGTAATGCGTTTTTGTTGGCGCTGAAAGATGTTCTAAAACAAGCTAATCTAGAAAATGCATTTTTGAAAGAAGTAGAAACGAAAAGTATAGATGAAACATATGATTATGATGTTGTAGTCGTAGGTAGTGGGATTGCTGGACTATGTGCTGGATTAAATGCAGCTCAATTAGGGGCAAAAGTCGCAATTATTGAAAAACTTGGTATTGTTGGTGGTACTTCTATCTTTAGTTCTGGGATATTTTTGATGGCTAAAGATGAAGATATAGTTGATAAAACAAAAAGTGTGTGGCTTTCTAGAAATAAAATACAAGAAAAAAATCAAGTTGATGAAAATAAAGTAGATTCTATGTTATCTAGTAGTCCAGAATTAATGGAAATGATATTAAATACTGGAATTACTTATGAAATCAAGGAAGATAGTTATTTCTACCCAGACGCTTCTGATAAAGCAATTCAAAACGCAAATGAAATTCATTTATCGACTGCTACAACAAAACAAAAAGGTGGAGAGAATTTATTAAAGTATTTAAAGAATGCATTTTTGAATGTAGGTGGAGATATTTATGTTGATACACCTGCGACTTCTCTTATTCAAAATGAAGATCAAACAATTACAGGTGTTATTTCTGCTTCGAAATATGGCACAAAAACATACAACGCAAAATCTGTAATCTTAGCGACGGGTGATTACGCACAAAATGAAGAAATGACAGAAGAACTTTGTGAAACTGCATCTGGTAATTATACAGCTACTGCGATTGGCAATGCTGGTGATGGAATTACAATGGCTTTAAATGTTGGTGCTGTTTTAGATGAATTTCAAGAATCAATGAGTGGGATATTCGCACCAGATCCATATGATATGCCAGTTGTTGGTCAGCCATATAATTCTTATCCATATGAATGCTTGTTGTTAAACGCAAGTGGTGAAAGAAAAATATCAGAAACTGCAGGCACCCATGATCAAATGATTTATTTTGTGAATAATGGAGAGGCAGATTATGGTTGGGTCATCATGGATCAAGAAATCGCAGATAAATTTTTGAATCTAGATGAATATCTAGAGAAAACTTCTAGTAATAGTGTGATACAAGCATATAAAGAAACAAGTATTGAATCTTTAGCGAATGATATTGGAATTTCTAAAGAAAAACTACAAGAATCCATAGATCGATATAATCTCATGTGTACAAATCAAGAAGATACGGATTGTGGAAAAGATAGTCAATATCTTAGTGCAATTGATGATGGAACATACTATGCAGTAAAAGAATACAATTGTACTAGAGGTAATTATGGAGGCATATTAACAAACAAAAACGCTGAAGTAATTGATCAAGATGGAAATGCGATATCAGGATTATACGCTGCAGGGATTATCTCATCTGGTTCTTATTTTGGAGATTATTATCCAGGTTGTGAAGCTTTAGCGGTAGGTGCACATATGGGATATATCGCTGGAAAGAGTGCATATAGTTATAGTCAAAAATAATAGATGAATAAAGGAACTACGATTAATTTGTAGTTCTTTTTGACTTTATATTTTTTGTTTCAAAAAAAGCTCAACAGTGTTGAGCGAATTGTTGTTAAGGTAGTATTTTTCCACTTGCGGTATAGATGTTATACCATTGTTTTCTTGTTAATGGGATATCTGTTGCTTGAGAAGCTGATACGAGTCTTTCGGGTTTTGTAGTACCTACGATGACTTGTGTTTGACAAGGAATACGTAATAACCAAGCATACGCAATTGTATCAGCTGTAACGTTATATTCTTTTCCGATTTCATTTAGAACATCATTGAGTTTTTGATACTTCTTATCATTCAAGAATACACCTTCAAAATATCCTTTTTGAAGTGGAGACCAAACCTGTAAACCAATATCGTTTGTTTGCATATAAGGAAGAATATTGGAATCATGTTTGATACTAGATTCATCTAACATATCTTCATGTAATAAACCATCAATGATTGGTGTATGTGCACAACTCACTTGTAATTGGTTAACCGTTAATTTTTGAGAAAGATTTTTTTGTAAGTATGAAATATGTCCGCTAGACATATTACTTACTCCAAACGATAAAACTTTTCCTTGTTTGTATAAAAGATCAAATGCTTCAGATACTTCATTTGCGTCCATTAATACATCTGGGCGATGTAAGAGTAAAGAATCCAAATGATCTGTCTTTAATCTTGTTAGAATTCCATCAACAGAATTTAAGATGTGTTCTTTCGAAAAATCAAAATAACCATCACAAATACCACATTTAGATTGTATGAATAATTGATCTCTTAGTTGTGGATTTCCTTGTAAAACAGAGCCTAATACTTCTTCGCTTTTACCACCACCATAAATATCAGCTTCATCAACAAAGTTAATACCTGCATCTAATCCTGTACGAAAGAAAGTATCTGCTTCTTGCGTAGACATATCTGCGATACGCATGCAACCAATACCAATCGTACTTGCTCTTTTTAATGATTTATTAAATTGTATGTATTTCATCATTCTTCCTCTGGAAATGTTTCTGTATTTGTTAATTCGCAATTACCTTTTAAATCTTCATAAATCGTTTGAACAGAATATGTATCATCATCTTCACAAAGAATGCGATAGTTTGTTCCAGATACGACTTGTGTAGATAATAATGCGATAGCTGTTGCGGAAGAATCTTTATTTACAGATGTAAATGCATTTTGTGCCTCTGCAGTCATAACAGGTGAACTTGCTTTTGTCCAACCACCAACTAAATCATCTGTAGTATATGTTTCGATATCTGTTTCAGGCATACTTTTTAGTTCGACTTCACCATCTAGATTTTCATAAAAAGTCGCAATAGAGTAAGTTTCAGTAGCTTCTTCTTCATCAGAAACGACGGGTTTAACAGCTAGAAGAACACGATAATTTGTTCCAGATACGACTTGTGTTGATAATAAGGCTATTGGTGTATATGTAGCACCAACCATACCTTCTAATCCTTTGTCACAAATTGTTTGGATTTTATCTGTAATTTCTGGAGAATCAACAACTGTATAACCTCCAATGATCTTACTTTCATCTTCTTGCGATACGGAAAAAGCAGATTGTGCTTTTTGAGATGAACAAGCAACCAATGTTGTTGAAGCGAGTAACGCTATTAATTGTTTTGTATATTTATTCATAATAGTACCTCTAACAAAAGGGTACCATATTTGAAATGAAAATTAAATGAACTTAGATTCATATAACTTGCGTTTTTAAAGATTTTTCTTAAGATTAAGAAAAGGAGTTTTTTGTATGAAAGATTTGTTGAATCAAGATTATAAGGTGTTTGATATGTTTAAAAACCAATGGGCATTAGTAACGACTGGGAATAAAGAACATCATAATGGATGTACAGTTGGATGGGGAAGCTTTGGAACGATTTGGACAAAGCCAAATCAAACAGGATCAATTGTAACTGTTTATGTACATCCTGCCCGTTTTACATGTGAAATGTTAAAAGAGAATCCGTATTTTACAGTGAGCTTTTTTGATGCAGAGTATAAGAAAGCGTTAGGCTATATGGGTTCTCATACTGGAAGAAATGAAGATAAGGCAACCAATGCTGGATTAACACCAATTGAAATTGGTGAAAGTATTACATATCAAGAGGCAAAAATAACTTTCTTATGTAGAAAGTTATATCAAGGACAATTCGAAAAAGAAGGGTTGAGTGAAGATATCCAAGAATATTATAAGTCTAATCCAAGAGCGTATCCTGTAGATGAAAATGGAGAATGGCAAGCACATTGGATGTTTGTTGGTGAAATCTTAGAGGTCAAAGATTAATGGCAATTACAGTAAATATTTCTTTCTAATGGATGATAAAATACAGTGCTATTGATTGATGGCTAGAAAGATCAAGAATCAATAGATGTACATCATCAATCCAAGATGATGAATGTAATATTTCAACTTCGTGAAAAATATGATTTGCATATGAAGGTGGAAAGGTATTATAGTGATAAGCAAATTCCACAACAGGATAAAAAATATATTAAAGAATGAAGGTGATTGTATGGAATTGAGAAAAGTAGGAATTATAGGTGTTGGACATGTTGGAGCACATGTTGCCTATGCATTATTACTACAAGGAATTGCGGATGAACTTGTTTTGATTTCAAAAGATGAAGTAAAACTTACAAGCCAAGTTCAAGACTTAAATGACGCTGTACCTTATGCAAAACAGAAGTGTTATGTACATGCAGGAACATTTCAAGATTTAGGAAATTGTGATGTTGTAGTTTATACGGCTGGTAATGTAGGACTATTAGTTGGTAATACAGATCGTGCTGCAGAATTGAAGTTCACAATTCCACTTGCTCGTTCATGTGCGCAACAAATCAAAGATAGTGGATTTAAAGGTATTGTTGTAAATGTTACGAATCCTTGTGATGTTGTCACAAGAGAAATCGCAAAAATCTTAGAACTACCAAAAGGTCATGTAATTGGTACAGGGACTTGTTTAGATACATCTAGATTATTATCTAAGTTAAGTCAATATACAACTGTGAATCATAACTCCATTGAAGCGTTTATGATTGGTCAACATGGAAACTATCAATTCTGTCCATGGTCAAGTGTTTATTTCCAAGGTGTTCCTTTATCAGTGTTAGAAAAGAAATATCCTCAATTTCAATTTGATAAAGAACAATTGATGAAAGAAGTTATAGAAGCAGGATGGTTAACATTCAAAGGGAAACAATGTACAGAATATGGTATTGCGACTACTGTAACTAGGATGATCAATGCAGTATTCCATGATGAAAAAGTCATCCTTTCCGCATCTTGTGAATTAGATGGAGAGTATGGGGAAACAGATATCTATGCGGGTGTTCCATGTATTATTGGAAAAGATGGATTTGAAAAAGTCTTAGAATTACCTTTAAACGAGGAAGAAAAGAAAAAGTTCCGTGAATGTTGTGAAGGTATTCGTGAAAATATTACAATCGCAGAAGAAGTTTAAAAGACAAAAGGAGTTTTTTGTATATCAAAATCTTAACTTCCAATAATTTTGTCCCTCAAAGATAAAGAAAATCAAAAAGAGATGCATTATTTGCATCTCTTAAATATTTTTAAGAATCTTTTCTCTTTGTTTTAAACTTTTCTTTAACCATCCACCTTGTAAGTAATAAATCACAAACAAGATACTTGTCATGACCCATGAGATTGGATAACAAACAATTGTGTCAAATAATGTATTAGATGCATAGAAGAAAATCCAACAAATTCTAAAAGCACCAATTCCTAAAGCTGTAATAATCATTGGGACAAAAGAATCTCCACAAGCACGAATGCTTGAAGCTAAGATTTCTACAAAACAGAAGGTAATCCAAAATGGACAAGTGAATTGTAGGACATCTAGGCCAATTTGAATGACAGTCGCATCTTGTGTGAAAAGATGGTATAAAAGATCTCCTCCAAAGTAACAAATCGCAGAAATACCTGCAGCACCAATCATATAGATCAATACACCAACATGAATTCCTTTTTTAACTCTATCGATTTGTCCAGCTCCAAAGTTTTGACCACAGAATGTTAATACCGCTTGTCCTAAAGCACCAGATGCATTCCAAAACATTGCATCAATCTTTCCAAATGCTGCCCATGCGGCAACGGTATCTGTTCCGTAACTATTGATGCTAGATTGAATACATAGATTAGCAACACTATATAAACAAGATTGAATTCCTACAGGAAATCCTATTTCAATGATACGAATTAAAATATTCTTTTCAAAATATAATTTTGTTAGATGGAATGAATAACTTTCTTCTGTTTTAGCTAAAACATAAAGTGTTAACACACAAGAAACAATTTGAGATATTGTTGTGGCAATTGCGACACCTGCAACACCTAAATGGAATATCACAACAAATACGATATCTAAAACGATATTTGTGATACAGGAAGCTATCAAGAAATAGAGTGGTCTTTTAGAATCTCCAACAGCTCTTAAAATACCAGCACCATTGTTATAAATTAAAGAAGGAATCATACCAATCATATAGATTCTCATATATAAAATAGATAAATCAATGATATCTTCTGGTACATTTAATAGCTCTAAGATCTGTGGTGTAAACCAATAACCAAATACTGTTAAAAAAGCACCTAAAACAATCGCTAAAAACATAGATGAATAAACACCTTTTTGAACACCATCAATTTCTTGTTTTCCGTAGTATTGCGCAATAACAACAGTCGCACCACTCGATAGTCCTGTCACAAAGCCAACGAATAAATTAATGACGGTACCAGTTGATCCACCAACAGCAGCTAACGCTTCTTTACCAACGAAATTTCCGACAACGATTGCATCAACAGTATTGTAGAGTTGTTGAAACAAAGAACCACATAAAATCGGAAAGAAAAACAATAGTATTAATTTTGCGATATTTCCGTTTAACATATCTAATGATTTTCTCATAAAGGTACCTCCGTGAATAAATATTTTACGCTTCTTATAGAAAAGTTAGAATAATAGCTCTAAAAATTTGATATAATTTTTTAGCACGTTTTGTAAAAATGTAAAATTTAGAAGAGGGATTTAAGATGATTACAAATATTGATCATGTGATTCTTTTATGGATTGAGAATCATTTGCGTTATGATTTTATAACGCCTTTTTGGAAATTGATTACGTTATTTAGTGAACATGGGCTCTTTTGGATTGCCTTATGTGTTCTTTTGTTGATTTTTAAGAAGACTAGAAAAATAGGAATTGTGATGGCTATCGCAATGATTGTGAATGCGTTAATTGTAAATGTTTGGATTAAAAATATGGTTGCACGTGTAAGACCCTATGATGCGTATGATGATATTATTCGTTTAATAGGAATTCAGAGTGATTTTTCATTTCCATCTGGACATACTTCTGTAGCGTTTTCTAGTGTAATGGCATTACAACTAGCAGTTGGGAAGAAACAAAAAAAATATATTAGGGTACTTTGGATATTAGCTTTCTTGATTGGCTTTTCTAGATTATATCTTGGGGTGCATTATCCAAGTGATGTACTATGTGGTGCATTGATTGGAACATTGAGCGCAGTTATAGCGAATTGGATCGTAAAAAAATGGATTATAAAGGATAGACCAGAATGCAGTTTGTAACGATTTTAGAAATGATTGGTAGTGCTGCATTTGCGGTGAGTGGTGTCGTTGTTGCGAAAAAGAAAAAGATGGATATCTTTGGGGCAATCATTTTAGGTTGTATCACTGCTGTTGGTGGTGGATTGATTCGTGATTTAATTTTAGGAATTCATCCTCCAATGATGTTTTTAAATCCTGCATATGTCATTTGTGCGTTTATTTTTTCAATCATCACGTTTGTGGTGGAATATAAAGAAATAGGACAAATTGAAAAACATAAGAATGTATCTGATTTGATTTTAAATATTACAGATACGATTGGTTTAGCGATTTTTGCGATTATGGGTTCTTTAACCGCAATTCAAAATGGATATGCGGATAATTCATTTTTGTGTATCTTTGTAGGAACTTTGACTGGTATTGGTGGAGGTATCTTTCGAGATATATTAGCTGGAGAAATGCCATTGATTATGAAAGAAAAAGTTTATGGTGTTGCGGCAATCATTGGTAGTTTGATATTTGTTTATTTGTATTTTGGAATTGGTGAAGTGAACGCAATGGTCATTAGTTTTCTAGTGACAGTTCTGATTCGTTATTGTGCAATTCATTATCGATGGAATCTACCACGTTTAAAATAAAAGGAATATAAAATGAAAAAAGATTTTGCACAAGAAATACGCAATCAAGAAAATATGTCATTTAAAGATAAACTAGAACTTGTTTATCATCTTTCTTTGCCTGGAATATTGGCGCAAATTAGTGAAATCATTATGCAGTATATTGATGCGGCGATGGTTGGAGTATTGGGTGCAAGTGCGAGTGCATCAATTGGATTAGTTTCTTCTACGACATGGTTGTTTGGTGGTGTAATTATGGCTTGTGCTGCAGGTTTTTCTGTACAAGTTGCTCACGCAATTGGTGCAGGAAAACAAGACATCGCAAAAGTGATTTTCAAACAATCTATTTTAGTGAGTTTTGGATTATCACTTTTTGTTGGAATGATTGGCGGTGGCTTGTCCTTTGTATTACCACAATGGTTAGGTGCAGATGTTTCTTTGTGGCATGATGCAAGATATTATTTTTTGTTCTTTGCGTTATTTATCCCTGTTAGACAATTAAATACATTATGCATGAATATGTTGCAGTGTGCGGGGAATATGAAAGTTCCATCTATTGTTGCGACAATCATGTGTTGTTCAGATGTTGTATTGAATTACTTTTTAATTTTTCCGACGAGAATTGTTTCTCTCTTTGGAATCAAGTTTCAAATGATTGGTGCAGGATTAGGTGTCATGGGTGCACAGCTTGGGACATCTTTAGCGATTCTAATATCCATGTTTATCCTTTTATATTATGCAATTCAGAAAGAAAAAAATATTTCTTTCTTAGGATTAAAAGGACATTGGATCGTACAAAAAGAAATTCTCTCTAAAGCATTTCAAATTGGCTTTCCTATGGCAATGGAACAATGTGCTACAACAGGTGCACAAGTTGTATCCACACGTATTGTTGCGCCACTAGGGACAGTTGCGATTGCGGCAAACTCTTTTGCGGTAACTGCAGAGTCGATTTGTTATATGCCGGGCTATGGAATTGGTAGTGCAGCGACTACAATGGTAGGTCAAGCGATTGGTGCACAAAGAAAAGATCTTGCGAAATCTTTTGCGTGGTTGACCACTGCGACTGGTATGGTCATTATGACTTGTACTGGTGTAGCGATGTATTTCTTATGCCCATATGTGTTTTCTTTTTTAACACCAGTCAAAGAAGTACAACAATTAGGAATTGATGTATTAAGAATTGAATTGTTTGCGGAACCTCTGTTTGCGGCTAGTATTGTCGCAAGTGGTGCTTTAAGAGGAGCAGGAGATACATTTGTACCAGGTATCATTAATCTTGTTAGTATTTGGGGTGTTAGAATCACAATGGCATATTTCTTGTCTAAGAATATTGGATTGTATGGTGTTTGGATTGCGATGGCAGTGGAATTGTCGTGTAGAGGATTGCTATTCTTATATCGTTTAAAGAAAGAGAAATGGTTAGCTAAATTAAGCTAACCATTTTTAGGAGCGAAATCTTTGATGAAATGATATTTTCCATCATATTCTAGTTCTAAAACATGACAATTCTTTAATCTATGAATATTAAAATCTACATCAATATGAAACATGAAATAGGAGATTGCTGCACCATGGGACACACAAATCACACTTTGATGATCTTCTTTATTCAAGATTTCAAACATGAAATCTTTCATTCTTTGAATCAGATGTTCTTCCTCTTCTCCACCACAATATTCATATAATTTACTTTTAGCTTGCCAATCTAAGTGTTCGGCAATTTTTCTACTTTCACCTTCTAATGATCCATAGTTTCTTTCATTGAGTTCAGCTCTTCTTTCATATGGTGTAGAAGTAATATCTAAAAGCGTTTCTTCTGTTCGATGCATCATAGAACAATATGCATGATCAAATGTAATATGATTTTGTTCGAAGTATTCTTTAACTTCTTGGGCTTGTAAGTGACCAAGTGGTGTTAAAGCGGAATCACATGTTCCTTGGATTAGATATTTTTGGTTAAATAAGGTTTCACCGTGTCTTACTAAATATAATTTTTTCATAAATTGATCTCTTTTAATTCTTTCTTTGCTTCAGTGATATACAACTGAGCATTGTTTTTAATGCTTTTAATTTCTTCTTTTGTTAATTCACGAATAACTTTAGCAGGTGAACCAAGAATTAAAACATTATCAGGAAATGTTTTATTTTCTGTAATCAAAGAACCAGCTCCAACAATACAATTGTTTCCAATCTTTGCGTGATTCATGATAATTGCTCCCATGCCAATCAAACAATGATCTTCAATCGTACAACCATGAATGATAGCACTATGTCCAATTGTTACGTTCTTACCAATATGAACAGGACAATTGTTGAAACCCGTATGAATCATAACTAGATCTTGTATGTTTGTATTTTCTTGGATTGTTACTGTATCACTATCTGCACGAATGACTGCATTATGCCAAATAGAACAATTATTAGAAATAGAATAATTTCCTTTCAATACAACATTTTCACCAATATAAACTTTTGTCATATGAGTATTTTATCTCAAATGCATGAAAAAAAGGGAAATATTTTGTTGTTGTGTAGTTTTTATTACAGAAGAAAATAGGCAGGAATGATAGATTCAATTTGTAATTTTAATACAGCAGGAGGACAAATGAAAAGGAATACGTATGGAGAATTATTAAAGCCCGCAAAAATTGGAACAATGGAATTAAAAAATAGAATTTGTATGGCACCTATGGATTTTAAATTTTTTGATGGAAATACAGAAAATTCTAGTATGACACATCGACAAGTTAAAGTCTTTGAAGAAAGGGCGAGAGGTGGATGTGGATTGTTATTTACATGTGCTACACAAGCAGAACAAGAAATTATGCCATATCCAAGAGATATGCAATTTCCAATTGTTGATCGAAAAGAAAGAATCAAAGAGTTTGCACAGGCAGCAGATGCAGTTCATATCTATGGAGCTAAAATTGCTTGTGAATTGACAATGGGAAGTGGAAGATACGCTGATACATTGTTAGAAGGTGTACCACCACTAGCTCCTTCAGATTGTCAAACGCAGTATGATCCATCAATCAAAGCACGCGCAATGACAGTGGAAGAAATAAAACACATGATTAAAACTTATGCACAAGCTGCTGGAAGATTAAAAGAAGCAGGATTTGATGCACTTTTAGTGATGGGTGGTGGAGGATATCTCATCAATCAGTTTTTATCACCTGCATGGAATCAACGAACAGATGCATATGGTGGTAGTGAAGAAAAAAGAATGCAATTTTTGATTGAAACCATTCAAGAAGTGAAGAAAGTTGTTGGAGAAACTTACCCAATCATTGTGAGTTTGAATATGGATGACTTACTTCCGGAAGGTGTTTCTGTACAAAGAGGTCTCGTGATTGAAGAAACGATTGCGATTGCGAGAAAGTTAGAGGCATTACAATTGGTGGATGCATTCCATCTAAGAATTGGAAATTATTATAATCAAGAATATATTGTACCAAGTGCTTATGTGACAAATGAAGAATATACAAGAAACTTCATTAAATTCAAAAAATCTGTAACAAAACCAGTAATTTTTGAAAATAAACTATCACACGCTGAAGAAATGCAAGAAATGTTAGAAAAACACTTGATTGATTTCGCGAGCGTAGGAAGAAAATGGATTGCGGATCCTAGTTGGGTAAATAAAGTACTTCATAATAAAAAAGAAAAGCCATGTTTAAGATGTAATTATTGTTTGCATACATTATGGGAAGGGAAAGCTGCACATTGTGCGGTGAATCCAGAATTCGGCTTAGAATTTGAAGGACAAATTCAACCTGCACAAACAAAAAAGAAAGTCGTCGTAATTGGTGGAGGCCCTGGTGGTATTACAGCGGCTTTAACAGCGCAAAAACGTGGCCATGAAGTAATTCTGATTGAAAAGAAAAAGACAGTTGGTGGAAAGCTTGAAATCGTCGCATCTCCTAATTATAAAAAACATTATTTAGAGTATTTAGAATATCTACAAGAAGAAATCAAACAATCTTCAATAAAGGTAGAATTAGGTGTCTCAGCAACAACTGAAATGATTGAAAAGTATCATGCTGATGCCGTGGTTGTTGCCATTGGAGCACAACCAATCGTTCCACCAATTCCAGGAATTGAAAACGCAATAACAGCGGATGAACTTCTACAAAATAAAAAACAATTATCAAATGAAGTTGTGATTGTTGGTGGAGGACTAGTAGGATGTGAAACAGCACATGTCTTAGCACAACAAGGATGTAAAGCGCATATTGTAGAAATGCAGGACGATGTTTTAAAAGATACATCTTATGTAACAAGACATTCTCAATTAGATGTATTAGCGAAAACAGGTGCACAAATCCATGTGAAAACAAAATTAAAAGAAGTTACAAAAGAAGGCGTCATTGTAGAACATGATGGCGTTGTAGAAGAGATAAAAGCAGATCATGTGATTAACGCAATGGGGTATCGAAATCAATCTACATTGTATGATGAACTATTAGATATTGTTGAAGAAGTTTATCAAATTGGTGATTGTAAAAGAGTTGGAAAGATTGCGGACGCAGTAAATGAAGGATATCAAATAGCGAAAAACATTTAATTACAATTCGATGAGAGTTTCTTGAGAACAATAACTTTCTAGTTTATTGAAATCAATGATTTCAATCCAATTACGATGAGGAATAATAATTCCTTCATCTCTTAAGCGAGAAAGGCATTTTGCGACATTCACACGATTGATTGCGAGAATGTCGGCAATATTTTCTTGAGATAACTTAATTTCATTTGTAGAACGATGATTTTTAGAAAAAAGATATAACGTATTACATAGTTTTAAAAAAGAGTTGTTGTATTCCTGATGCGCAGTTTCATAGATTAATAGATTGATTAACTTTGCGTAGTTTTCAAACGCAATTGCACTGAATTGAGAGTTTGTTAGATACATGTTATAGATATCTTTTTGTGAGAATTCTATGACTTCCATATCTGTGATTGCTTTGACAGTGATGGATTTTTCAATCTTAAATTGAGAATTGTGAAAACCAGGTGTAAGACTACCTTTACTAGTGAAATATAGGATTTTTTGGTGACCATCTTCGTGAGTGGCAGAAGTAACACAAATTCCAGATTCAATGTAGTAAATGTTTTGAATGAATTCTCCTGGTTTCCATAAATACATATTTTTAAGAATTTTACGGTTTGTATGAGGCAGTTTCAACAAATCATCATAAAAAACAACATAATCATTTGAAAAATAATAACGTGGAATCAACATTGAAGTTTTAGCTCCTTTAGTACAAAAATCGTAACATAAAACAGGTAAAAGAAAGAAGGGAAAAGATATGAATTTTGAGAATCAATCGATTGATATTATCAAATATATTGGTGGTGAAGAAAATATAATAGGATTAACACATTGCGCGACAAGATTGCGATTTACATTAAAAGATGATGGAATTGCGGATATAGAAAAAATAAAAACAATAAAAGGTGTTTTAGGTGTAGCGAAAAATGGTGGACAATTCCAAATTATCATTGGAAATGAAGTGCCTAAAGCGTATGCAGCAATTAATTCAAAACTACATATTTCTGATACTAGTGCAACACAAGCAGAGAATGTAAAGCTATCTGGAAAACTCTTTGATTTCATTGCGTCAATCTTTACACCAATCTTACCAGCAATCATTGGTGCTGGTCTTGTGAAATCAGTGCTCGCTTTAGCGGTCTTGCTTGGCTTAAGTGCACAAAGTAATACATACTACTTTATTAATATCATTGGAGATGCGCCATTGTATTTTTTACCAATGATGCTTGCGGTAACTGCTTCTAAGAAATTAGGGTGTAATCCATATATGGCAATCGCAATCACGGGAGCATTATTACATCCAAATTACACAGCTTTAATTACAGATGCATATAATATTCACTTTAGTTCGTTGTTTGGTTTGCCAGTTACATTGGCATCTTATGGTTCTAGTGTAATTCCAGTTTTATTGATGGTGTTTTTATTAAAGTATGTGGATCAATTCCTAGATAGAATCATTCCAAAGATGATTAAATTCTTCTTTAAACCATTACTTACACTTATCATCGTTGCATCTATAACATTTATTGTTTTAGGTCCAATTGGATTTGTTGTGGGTGTAGGCATTAGTACAGCGTTGAACTTTCTAAGTGCTCATGTTGGATGGCTTGTTCCTACGATTATTGGAGCGATTTTCCCATTGATGGTTACAACAGGCATGCATTATGGTATTGTGCCATTTATGATTCAATCAATTGGTGCTCAAGGTTTTGAACAAATTTGTGGCCCTGGAAATCTACCTAGTAATATCGCACAAGGTGCTGCTTCCTTAGTTGTAGCTTTTAAAACAAAGAAAGAAGATTTAAAACAAATTTCATTTACTTCTGGATTGACTGCTGTTTTAGGTGTGACAGAACCTGCTTTATTTAGTGTGACATTAAAATATAAGAAAGTATTAGCTTGTGTCATGATTGGTGGCGGTTTAGGTGGTTTATATGCTGGTATTATGGATGTGAAGTGTTTTAGTTTCTGTTCTCCTGGTCTTTTATCAATGGTTGCTTATATTGGAAATGATGGTTGGGGTAATTTGATCAATGCTTGTATTTCGATGGTAATCGCATTTGTGACAACTTTTATCTTAGTATGGATCTGGGGTTATCAAGAGTCAAAAGAATCAAAGGAGAAAGAAATCATTATTTCGTCTCCAGTAAAAGGGAAAGTAGTTCCATTAAGTGAAGTTCCAGATGAAACTTTCTCTCAAGAAATGCTTGGAAAAGGTGTCGCAATTATTCCTGAAGAAAATCATTTTTATGCGCCAGTTAGTGGAGAAGTTTCAGTTGTATTTCCGACAGGACATGCGATCGGATTGACAAGTGAAGATGGTACAGAATTATTGATTCATATTGGTTTGGATACAGTGCAGTTAAATGGTGAAGGTTTTCATGTGAAAGTGAAACAAGGTCAAAAAGTAAAACAAGGTGACTTAATAGTAGAAGTTGATATAGATGCAATCAAAGAAAAAGGATATTCTTTGATTACACCAGTTCTTGTAACAAATCCGGATCAATATGAAATGATAGAAACATTAAAAAATGATGATTGTTCAGCTAAAGAAAAATTAATAAAACTAAAATGATTGGAAGCTGATATTATGAAACATGAATGTAAAATTACGGTTTTAGACAAAAAAGTATTTCCTGAATATCAAGAAGCATATTTAGCAGATCCAAAATCTGGACCTTGTCCTTTCTTTCAGGCCGGTCAAACTTTTCTACTAAAACGTAACAAAGAACAAGATGATTTTTATCATTTGATGAATGGAAAATTTTGTGGTGAAGCGTGGGATGCAATCAGTAGATATGTTTATACTGCATTACAAGGTGGTTCTATTATGCATAATTGGACAAATGATGATCGTATGATGATTGCTTGTTGTAATGATGGTACTAGACCTGTTATCTTTAAAATCGAAAGAATTGATATTCCTGAAACAGAAGAAGAAAGAATCTGGTTAGAAAAACAGAATTTTAAAAATACAAAAGAACAATCTTATACTGGATGAAAATGAATAGCGTTGTCTATTCATTTTTTGTAAACATCGTGTATGATGAATACATGGAAAAACTTAGAGTAGGCCATACAGTTTCATTTGTGTATAAAGATATAACATTATATGGAACAATCGAAAAAATAGAACAAAGAGAAGATGAATTTGTTTATACGATTTACGCAAATGGAAAACTGTATAAAAATATACAAAGAAACTATATTCTAAATGATTTTGGAGTGTTGTATGAATAAATTAATCAAGAGTTCATTGATAGGAACAGGTGTATTTCTAGGATGTGGATTTCAATATCATAAGATAGATACTACAGAATATATCATTCATACAAAGAAAGTGAATGATGAAATAAAAATCTGTGTATTAGCTGATTTACATTGTAGAAGATATGGAGATAAACAAGAAAGAATTAAAACTATTGTAGATAAAATGAAACCAAATTTGATCGTTATTCCTGGTGATTTGTTTGATATTGATCGAGATTTTAACATTTCTTTTGAACTCATTTCTGCGATACAAAAATATCCAGTGTACTTTACATCTGGAAATCATGATCAGTACTTAAAAGAAATTGATGACTTAAGAAATCAACTCAAACAAATGGGTGTTCATGTATTAGAAAATACAGCAAAAGTATTTCAAAAAGGAAATACAACAATTGAAATCTGTGGATTAAGTGATATGGGGAGAAAACCAAACATTGAACCAAAACAATTAGATGCAATGTATCAAACAGATAACTACAGAATTTTAGTTTCTCATAGACCAGATTATATTGATTTCTACAAAGAGATTTCTTGTAATTTGATTATTAGTGGACATGTTCATGGAGGACAATGGAGAATTCCTTTGATAAATAAGGGAATCTTTGCACCTCAACAAGGCTTATTTCCAAAATGCTATGAAGGGATTCATCGCTTAAAGAATAAATACCTAGTAATATCAAGAGGTCTAGCGAGTGGTAATCCACATATTCCTAGATTGTATAACAATCCAGAAATTGTATGTATAACAATAAAGAAGTGACAGGAATCACAATTAATTAGGCAGGAAGCCCCTGACTTTAGTTGTGTGGAGGAATGCCTCTAAATCCTAAATTATTCAAACAACAAAAGTAGGTTTGCATTATGGCAAAGAAATCATCAACACCATCTTATACAGTTGAATATGCATTGTCTTTTGATGATGCAAATCCTTCTTCTGTATTAGATAAACTTGATAAGGTAGCTATCGATATCTATAACGATGTTCTTGGTGAAGGACTTAAAAGACTACATAAGGTACAACATGATCCAGCGTACATAAGTGCATTAGCTGAATACAGAAAGCTTTTTAGAAAGTCCAACTTTTCTAAAGGTGATATCAGACTAAAAGCATAGCTATTTCGTATTATGAGTGATGCTTGTAGATATCATGTTTTTTCAGAGTACGATCTACACGCATATTGTCTGTTTACAACTCGAAACTAAACATTACAACGCGAAGATAAACAAATCGTTTTTGTAATTTTTTGTGATATATGACTTGACACTAAACATATCGTAATCAATTTATAATGAGCTCTTGATAAAAAGATATTGGTTTGTATTCCTACACAGTCAATGTCTTTTTAACGGTTTTATGAGAATTCACTTACTGTTTGCTCATCACACTCGTTATCAAATCGATTGAAAAGAATTGCCATTAAGCCCCAATGGATTTTACTGTATTCCTCGTATATTCCTCAATTTTAGATGTATCAGAGTGTTCTGATACTCTCAATGACTAAATATCTACGATTCTTAAATCCTTGTTATTATTCGTTATAGAGGCTAAAATTGTATCAATAAAATCCAAGGAGGCTTCTATGAGCTTTAAAACTGTTATGAAATGACCTTTGTCAAGGAAAAAGTAATTTTTCG
>CAVFDO010000033.1:0-19524 GCA_963621095.1 bacterium | reverse complement strand
TGATGTTTTACTTTCAATATCGTTAAGTTTTAATCGCTTAACTTAATGACATTGATGAAAATCTTCTCTTTTTTTGAGATATAGAAAACTGTTATACTATATGCGGAATAGGAAGTGAAATAACATGGAACCATTACCAACAAATTGGAATGAAATGACACATAAAGAAAAAGATTTCTTTTTTTCAAGATTTTATAATCATTATTTGAGACCTGGAGAATGTGTAGGCATCTGGGAAGATGCGGATGAATCAGTCAAAAAAGCATATGAGGAATTTTTAAAAGAAGATGAAAAATGATTATTCAAATATTACAACGATTTTCTTTGATTTTGATGATACTTTAGGATATCGAGAAGAATATGCTTATGACACATTCTATACATTATTTCAATCTTCTTTAAAGATAGATGATGAAGTGGAATTAGAGGCAATCTTACAAGACTGCATGATTTGGGAAGAACAAGGTAATATCTATAAGAATCATATTGTTGAGATGTTGAAACAAAAATATGATATTACATTACCATTTGATGATTTTGAAAAATGGTGGAATGAAGAACAATGGAAAGCAGTCGTTCCATTTCCTGATACTATTCAAACATTAGAAGTATTAAAAGAAAAGTATCAATTGGCTATTATTACAAATGGTGATAGTGTCGCACAAAGAAAGAAAATAGAACATTCAGGTATCATGAAGTACTTTGATGAAAGCCATATTTTTGTTTCTGGAGATTATCCATATAGAAAACCTGATACTAGAATATTTAAACATGCAATGAAAAAATTGAATGTGAAACCAGAAGAAAGCATTTATGTTGGAGATATTTTTTCAAATGATGTGATTGGTGGCTATCGCGCACATATGCATCCAATATGGATATGGACACATGGTGATAGAAAATGCCACGCTGATATCACAAGAATCCAAAAAATAAGTGATTTATTACAGATTTTATAAAATTTTATAGGAATACATATAAGTTAAAAAAAACACAAACATTTTTATGGTATGATTATTAAGCGAAAGTTTGGAGGTCATATATGGATTTAGAAGCGATGAAGAATCATGCAAAGAATATCCGCATCAACATTATTAAAGAAGTTTCAAACGCACAATCTGGTCATCCAGGTGGATCTTTAGGAGCAGCAGATATTCTAACAGTTCTTTATTTTGATGTCATGGATTTCACAAAAGAAAATGCACACTCATTAGAAAGAGATAGATTTGTATTATCCAAAGGACATGCATCACCACTTCTGTACGCAGTATTAGCAGAAAAAGGAATTATTCAAGAAGAAGAATTATTAACATTTCGTAAATTGAATTCAAGATTACAAGGACATCCAGACTTAAATGAGTTGGATGGCATTGACATGTCTACAGGCTCTTTAGGACAAGGAACAAGTGCTTCTGTAGGTATGGCTTTAGCTAATCGATTAGATAAAAATGATCATCGTATCTATGCGCTTGTTGGCGATGGCGAAGCTGAAGAAGGCCAAGTTTGGGAAGCTGCTATGGCTGCAGGGCATTACAAATTAGATAATCTATGTTGGATCATCGATAATAATGGATTACAAATCGATGGTAAATGCGAAGATGTTATTGGACCAGCTCCATTTGATACAAAGTTTGCGGCATTTGGTTGGAATGTAATCACTGTAGACGGACATGATTATGAGGCTTTACACGATGCTTTTGAATTTGCTAAAAATTGTAAAGGCAAACCAACTTGTATTATCGCCAATACAATTAAAGGAAAAGGTGTTTCCTTTATGGAAAACCAAGCTGGTTGGCATGGAAAAGCACCAAACGCAGAATTAACTGAAATTGCATTAAAAGATTTGGAGGGTAAATAAGATGGCTAAAGCAACACGTGAAGCATATGGCGAAGAGATTTCAAAGCTCATTCAAGAAAATTCTAAAATTGTTGTTTTAGACGCAGATTTAGCTGGATCAACAAATAGTGCGAAAGCTGGAGAAGTTTGCCCTGAAAGATTCTTCGATATGGGTATTGCGGAAGCAAACATGATTGGTGTTTCCGCAGGTCTAGCTGCAAGTGGATATATTCCTTTTGCTTCTTCCTTTGCGATGTTTTGTACAGGTAGAGTTTGGGAACAAATTCGTAATAGCGTAGCTTATCCTCATTTGAATGTAAAAATCGTGGGTTCTCATTCTGGTATTACAGTAGGAGAAGATGGTGTAACACATCAAGCAATTGAAGATATCGCAATCATGCGTGATATTACAGGATTAGAAGTATATGCACCATGTGATCAATGGGAAACAAAGGCTGTCATTGATTATGTAGCTTCTACAACAAATCCTTGTTATGTAAGATTAGGAAGAAGTAAAGTAGAAGATGTATTTGATGAAAATAAAAAGTTTGATGTTACAAAAGTAAATGTCATTCATGAAGGCTCCTCTAAGATTGTTGTATTCGCAACAGGATTAATGGTTCAATCTTCATTAGGTGCTTTGGAAATGTTAAAGAATAAAGGTATTGATCCAACAATTGTAGATGTTTGTGCAATTAAGCCAACTGATGAAGAAGGTATCGCTAAATTATTAGAAGAGAATGATGAAATCTTTACAGTTGAAGAACATTCTGTCGTTGGCGGATTAGGTTCTATGATTTGTGAAGTTGCTGCAGATCGTTGCCCAAGAAGAATTCATCGATTAGGTATGAGAGGATTTGCGCAGAGTGCTGACTGGAAAACACTTCTTAAAGAATATAAATTAGACGCTGAAGGTGTCGCAGAACAAATCGAAAATAGTCTAAAAAAGTGAAGTCGAAATTGACTTCATTTTTGAATGCTATTTTATTTACATATGCAAAAAAAAGTGATAACTTATTCTATCGACTAAAATTTTGAGGAGGTACAAATTTCGTGATTAAAGAGTTAGCTAAAAGTATACGTGAGTATAAAAAAGATACGATTTTAACACCAGTTTTTGTTATAGGGGAAGTATTAATGGAAGCTTTGATTCCTTATGTAATTGCCTTATTAGTTAATGAAATACGTGCTGGTGCAGGCGTGAATGTAATTCTAAGTTACGGTTGGAAATTAATCGCTTTTTCAATCATAGCTTTGATTTGTGGCTATTTCGCAGGAATTTCTTGTTCTAAGGCAAGTTGTGGATTTGCGAAGAACTTAAGACACGATGCGTTCTACAACATCCAAAAATTCTCTTTTACTAATATTGATCATTTTTCAAATGCATCATTAGTAACAAGATTAACAACAGATATTCAAAACGTTCAAATGGCATTTATGATGATTATTCGTACTGCTGTAAGAGCACCATTGAATCTGATTTTCTCATTCTTCATGGCTTATTACATGGGTGGAAGCATGGCACTTGTTTTCTTAATTGTTATTCCATTTTTAGGAATTGCGTTATTTGCGATTGCGAAGATTACAATGCCTATATTCAGAAAAGGATTTCCTAAATACGATGCTTTAAATGAATCAGTCGAAGAAAATGTAAAAGGAATTCGTGTTGTGAAATCTTATGTACGTGAAGATTATGAGAATACAAAATTTCAAAATGCTTCTGAAGATATTAGAAAGATCTTTACAAAAGCAGAAAGAATCTTAGCGTTAAATAACCCAGTTATGCAGTTATGTGTGTATGGTGTTATGTTATTTGTATTATCTGTTGGTTCAGAGCATATTATTAATCAACAAACATTAGATATTGGACAATTTTCTACATTATTAACATATTCATTCCAAATCTTAGTTTCTTTGATGATGCTTTCAATGATCTTTGTTATGATTACATTTTCTGAAGAAAGCGCAGAAAGAATTTCAGAAGTATTGAAAGAGAAAAGTACAATTACTTCAAAAGAAAACGCAATTGAAACAATTCCTAATGGATCAATTGATTTTGAAAATGTAAACTTTAAATATTCTGAAGATGCAGATTCTTCAGTATTAGAAAATATCGATTTGCATATCAAGAGTGGTGAAACAATTGGTATTATTGGTGGAACTGGTTCATCTAAGTCTTCTCTTGTGCAGTTGATTCCTAGACTTTATGATGTAAGTTCTGGTGAAGTACGCGTTGGTGGTGAAAATGTGAAAGATTATGATCTAGTAGCTTTAAGAGATTCTGTAGCGATGGTACTTCAAAAGAATGTACTTTTCTCTGGAACAATTGCAGATAATATTCGTTGGGGCGATAAAGATGCCTCAATGGAAGAAGTAAAACATGTGTGTCATTTAGCTTGTGCAGATGAATTTATTGATCAATTTCCAAAAGGATATGATACTTGGATTGAACAAGGTGGCACAAACGTATCTGGTGGTCAGAAACAAAGACTTTGTATCGCTAGAGCACTTTTGAAAAAGCCTAAGATTTTAATTATGGATGACTCTACAAGTGCAGTTGATACAAAAACAGATGCTTTGATTCGTAAGGCAATGAAAGAATACATTCCTGAGACTACAAAGATCATCATCGCACAACGTACTTCATCTGTAGAAGATGCAGATAGAATCATTGTTATGGATGGTGGCCATATTGATCAAATTGGTACTTCTGAAGAATTATTACAAACAAATAAGATCTATCGTGAAGTTTACTTATCCCAAAATAAAGAAGGCACTGAAACAATTGAAGAAAAGGAGGTAGTCGCATGAAGAACAAAACAGAAAATCAATTAAAAACATTAAAACGTTTATTGAAGATGATGCTGTCATTCTTCCCTAAGATGTTACCTCTCATTCTTGTGTTTATTATTTTAAATGCAATTCTAGGTGCTTTACCTTCTATCTTCCAACAAAACGTTGTTGCGGTACTAGAAAATTCATGGAATAACAATATTTCATGGGCTGATACAAAACCACAAGTTATGCACTTTGTGTTTATCTTAGGTGGATTGTATGCATTAGCACTCATTATTTCATTTACATATAACCAATTGATGGCATTCTTTACACAAGGTTTCTTAAAGAAAGTCAGAGATGAAATGTTCGAACACATGGAATCTTTACCAATTCGTTACTTTGATACACATCAACATGGAGATATCATGTCTCACTATACAAATGATGTTGATGCAATGAGACAAATGATTTCGCAATCATTCCCTCAATTATTGATTTCATTAATTACTGTTATAACAATTCTATGTATTATGATGTATTACAGTATTTATATGGGACTTGTTATTGTGATTGGTGCAGTTATTACAATTACAATTACTAGAGTGATTGGTGGAAAGAGTGCTAAGTTCTTCATGGCACAACAAAAGACTGTTGGTAAAACAGAAGGTGTCGTTGAAGAAATGATCAATGGACAAAAAGTAGTAAAAGTATTTAATCATGAAGAGTTAACTGAAGAAGAATTTGATAAAGTAAACAATGAACTGTATGAAGCTTCTTTTGCGGCAAATAAATATTCCAATACATTGATGCCAATTTTAAATAACATTAACTATATTGTTTATGTAATGGTAGCAGTTATGGGTGGTGTATTTATGGAACTCCATGTAAATAACTTATCTTTATCAGGTTTACCATTCTCTATTGCGGTTATCGTGCCATTCTTAGGAATGTGTAGACAATTCTCTGGTGCAATTCAGCAGATTTCTCCGCAGATCAACTCAACAATCATGGGATTAGCTGGTGCGGCAAGAATCTTCGCATTATTAGATGAAGAACCTGAAACAGATGAAGGATATGTAGAACTTGTTTACGCTAGTGAAGTCAATGGTGAAGTTGTAGAAAGTCCAACCCCTACAGGTATGTGGGCTTGGAAACATCCTCATCAAGCAGATGGAACAATTACTTATGTTCCATTAAAGGGTGATATTCAATTTGATGATGTCGATTTTGCGTATAATCCAGATAAAGTTGTATTACATAATGTAACATTATATGGAAAGCCAGGTCAAAAGATTGCCTTTGTAGGTGCTACTGGTGCAGGTAAAACAACAATTACAAACTTGATTAATCGTTTCTATGATATCGCAGATGGAAAAATCAGATATGATGGAATCAATATTAACAAGATCAAAAAATCATCATTAAGAAAATCATTAGGAATCATTCTTCAAGATACTGTTTTATTTACAGGAACAGTTATGGAAAATATTCGCTATGGTAATTTAGATGCAACGGATGAAGAATGTATTGCGGCTGCCAAACTTGCAGGTGCTGATTCATTCATTAAACATTTACCAGATGGATATAACACAATGTTGAATGGTGATGGTTCTTCATTATCACAAGGGCAATGTCAGTTGTTAGCAATCGCTAGAGCTGCTGTTGCGGATCCTCCAGTTATGATCATGGATGAAGCTACTTCTTCTATTGATACGCGTACAGAACAAATCGTACAAGAAGGTATGGATGCATTAATGAATGGTAGAACAGTATTTGTTATCGCACATAGATTATCTACTGTTAAGAACTCTAATGTCATTATTGTATTAGATCATGGTCATATCATTGAACGTGGAACGCATGAAGAATTATTAGAAAAGAAAGGTCAATACTATCAGTTATATACTGGAGCATTTGAACTAGAATAAGAATAGAATGACTTATCAACTATGGTAAGTCATTTTTTGTAGTTACCAAAAATAGTCACCTTGATAAACAAAGTGATCGATTTAAAATGTAGTTAACAAAGAAAGAGAGATAATTCTATGAATATCGCAAGGTATAAGAATGGAGATATGAATATCTAAATTGAAACAAACAAAATCATATGAAGGGAGATAAGAAAATGAAAAAGTTATTTGTTTTAATTCCAATCGTAGGAATTGTAGCGCTTGTTGGTATTTCATCTAGAAATACAACTTTGATTGAAAAAAATAATACAGTAGATGCATCAAAATCAAAATATACTACACCAGTATCTAAAACAATTGATCCTACAACAGTAGTCGACACTATACAAGATTACGATATGTCAACACCTGAAGGAAGGGTAGAATATATGTTCCATGATATTGGCGATGATGAAAAAGTAATCTTAACAGAAGGTGGTGGGATGATTTATGGGGAAATTTTCCAAATGGATCCAATAACAGGCGAGCATTATAATGTAAAAAATAGTGAAACTGATCCAAATGCAATCGTTGCATCTGAAGCTAAGAAAATTATGTTAGAAAGAGAAATAGAAATGGCAAATAAGGAGTGATGAAAAAAATGAAGAAAATAATTAGTGCAGTAAGTGCTTTGATGATAATTTCAAATATCTCAATATTATCTGTTTCTGCGGCAGAATATCATGAACCAATTCAAAACGATGATACATCAATCGTAGATACTTTCTTTAATTCATTATCTGATGATGATAAAGTATTACCAATGCCAGATGGTGGATATTTATACGGAGGAATTATTGAAACGAATATAGATGATGAATCAGAAGTATATGCGGTATATGATAGTGAATTGGATCCATCCGCAATAACAGTTAATGAAGCTAAGAAACTAATTGAAGAAGATTCAAAGATTCCAAATAAAACACCTAGACAAGCTACGCCACCAAATGTAGGTAGTCTCTACTTTGTGAAAGCTAATGGGTATTATTTTTCAGACTATTTTACTGGAAAAGGATGGAGATTTAGTAACTATATGTTCAAACCTCAAGATGGAACAGGAAATTATTTGAGATGGACAAGTCAAGCCGATAGCGGAAGAGTTGGTAATTATGATAACGCAGTTTCTACATACAATGGAACAACACAAGGAACATCTGTAGGCGCTAATCAAACAATTTGGTTTAATGGAAATAGTGCGGGTCAAATCTATTACACTTATAATCCTGCACAAGGAACTAGATATTTAGTAGAAAATCCAGTTTAAGAAACACGAAAGGAACTTGATATACTTTCAAAGTTCCTTTTTGTGTTTTGCTTAGAAGTATGAAATAATTAGTTTTAATAATAAAAGGAATGATTATGATTGGAAATGAAGAAAAAACATATCGTAAAATAATTGGTTCTTATATCCGTTATATTCGGAAAGATGAAAGTATGACATTGTCATTTGTAGGGGATATATTAGAAATTAATAAAGGATATTTAAGTAAAATTGAAAATGGTGAAACAAATATAACACCAGAAAAATTATCAAAGTTAACAGAAATTGTTGATATTAAATTCGTGAATGATATTTCGTTATTAAATAAGTCAAAACGGTTTTTACTCGAATTGTTAGAAACACATATTTCTATGAATCAAACAAAAATTAAAATTATGTTAGATTCCTATTTTCTGAATTTCTCTATGTGTAAAGATTCTCCTGCTTTTTTTCATTATTTATTAATAGAACTATATGATAAGTTAGAAGTGAAAAAAGATTTAAAGAAATCAAAAGAGTTGATTAAATTATTAGATGAATATTTTAAAGATGTTTTTGATTCAAAAGAACAACTTTTCTTTTGCCTTCTGAAAGCTTTTTATTATCAATATATTTATCAAACTGTTACAAGTTTAAAGTATTTAAAAGAGGCAGAAGATCATTATACAGGCATCAATAATTTGAATTATTTAGGTGTGATTTATCATAGAATGGCTGTTATGTATTTTTATTTGAATGATGGTTTTTCATCTTATATTTATGGTGAAAAGGCAAGAATGATCTTTAGGGATACGTTATATTTTAAAAGAGTACAACATTTAAATGTATGTATCGCAAGTAGCTTAGTCCTTCTGAAAAAGTATCAAGAAGCAGAAGAAATCTATCAGAAACTATTAGATAATTTAGAAAAAGAAGAAAAAGAACTGAAAAGTCTGATATTAAACAGTTTGATATGGAAATCGGTGCGGGCAAGAGAATTCGAAAACGCACTAACATACATAAATCGAGCAAAAGAAATTGCAGATATATCTTATTACATGTTAGAGGCATGTGAACCAATTGCACATTATTATTTAGGCCAAAAAGAAATTGCGTTAGATGAAATTAATTCGAAATTAAACGCAAGAGCTAGTAAAGATTATATAAAGTTACTACTAGAATTGTTAAGATCCGATATACAAGATAATAATCAAACTTTTTCAAGGCTAGCCAAAAAAGTAAAAAGAAAGATTGAAAGTGATGAAAATTTTAGGTTTAGTGATATCTACTTACAATTAATATTGAGCCACTATGAAAGAATTGATGATAAAGATAAAGTAATAGAGGTTCAAGATTTTATCATTCATCATTATGAAAAATGAAAAAGAGCTTATTATGAATATAAGCTCTTAATAGAATAGTTTCTTTCTTTCCTTTGCGGCTGATACCAAATCATAGTCAATCAACCAATTAATATCCAATCCTTCCACAACAGATAAAGCTTTATTTAAATCTACGTCTGTTTTAAACAGTTCAGGATTATGGACATCTAGTCCAATAATGACTGGACATTTTTTTTCGGCGAAAGTTTCAAAGAATATTCTAGTAGGATATGCATAACGCATTCCACTAGGATATTTTGTCATTCCATTATGAACGCCACTACCAGTGTTTAACTCAAGTGGCATATTATATTGTAATGAGATATTTGCGATTCTTTCAGCGATCTTTTTAACACTTTCATCCATGTATGGATAAGAATATAAACATACGTCTGGATGTGCAATATAATCACATAGCCCATGCTTGCATGCATATTCTAAACGATCTACATACATAGACAATTGTTGTGGTGTATCAAAACCATAGGAACTCATTAAATCTAAATCTAAGTTATGTTGTCCTAAAATACAATAATCTAATTCTTTTCTGTATTTTGATAATGTTTCCCATTCAGAACGATAACATTCTACTTCCATACCAACATAAAGATTAATTTGATCTTTATATTTTTCTTTTAAAGAACGAATAGAAGAGATGTATTCTTCAACTTGTTCAATATTCATTCTTTCTGTAGGGAAAGGTGTTTTATATGCTGCATGATCAGAGAATCCTAACGTTTTAAAACCTCCTTCAATAGCCGCTATAACGTAGTCTTCATCTTCACCAATTGCGTGACCGCATCTTTTTGTATGTGTATGCCAATTTGTTTTAATCATGATTACAATTGTAACAGTTTTTTTGAATTTGTATTGACGAAATGCATATTCAGGAATACTATAGTTTCAGAAGAACACTTGAACAGTTGTTCAAATGTTACGGAGGGATGATATGAAAACTTTTAATTATAAAGTTGAAGGTATTGATTGTAAGCATTGCGCAAAAGAACTAGAAGAAGAAATAAGTAAGTTAGAAGGTGTATCCCATTGTGTTTTAGAGTTTGGCCATCCTTCTCATTTAACGTATGAATATGAAGGTGAAGATCCTGAAGGAACAGAAAAGAAAATGATTCAAATCATTAAAGATGATCAAGAAAATCCTGTAATCACTCCAGAAGAACATCACGAACATGAAGAATGTTGTTGTGGTCACGAGCATCACCATCATCATGAAGAAACATGTGAATGTGGACATGAACATCATCACCATGAACATGAAGAAGGATGTTGTTGTGGCCATGATCATAGTCATCATGAACATCATCATACAAAACATGAAGTGTTTAATGTTGAAGGTATTGATTGTGCGAACTGTGCCAAAGAATTAGAAGAAGAGATTGGTAAATTAGAAGGTGTAACAAATTGTACTTTAGAATTTGGAATTCATTCTCATCTACAATATGATGTTGAAGTTGATAAGGCAGATGCTGTAGAACAATCCATGATCAAAATCATAGAAGATGATCAAGAAAACCCAATTATTACTAGAGTAGTAGATAAGAATATTACACATGTAGAGTATGTGGTTGATGGAATTGATTGTGCGAATTGCGCGAAAGAATTAGAAGAAGAAATTGGAAAATTAGATGGTGTTTCAAATTGTACATTAGAATTTGGAATTCATTCTCATTTGAAATATGATGTTGTATCTTCTAAGAATCATTCTGTTGAACAACAAATGATTAAGATCATAGAAGATGACCAAGAAAATCCAGTCATCAAAAAAGTATCTGATGAAAAAGAAAAGACTTATAAATTCAATATTAAGAATATAGATTGTGCAGATTGTGCGAATGAACTAGCGGAAGAAACAGAAAAGATCAATGGTGTAGTTAGCTGTGATGCAGATTTTATGAATCAATTATTGATTGTCAAATGTAATCCAAAAGAAAAGAGTCGTATTGCGTCTGAAATGAAAGAAATGATTTCTAAAGCAGAACCAGATGTTGAATTCTCTGAATATGTAAAAGAAAAAAAGAAAGTTCAAGATGAAGATACAAATGACAAGGTAATGCTGACAAGAATGATTGTTGGGGCTGCATTATTTGCTTGTTCTTTCTTACTAGAAGGTATTCCACAAATCGTAATCTCTTTGATTGCTTATTTGATTCTTGGATATGATGTTTTAATGAAAGCTGTTAGGGGAATGGGAAGAGGTCAATTATTTGATGAACATTTCTTAATGGCTATCGCCACATTAGCAGCGATTTACCAACAAGAGTGGGAAGAAACTGCTGGTGTAATGTTGTTCTATCAAATTGGAGAATATTTCCAAGATCTAGCAGTTAGAAGAAGTAGAAAATCTATTGGTGAACTTATGGATATTAGACCAGAGTATGCCATGGTAAAACGTAATGGAGAATATGAAAAAGTTGATCCTGATGAAGTATCTATTGATGAAATCATACGTGTGAAACCAGGTGAACGAATTCCTTTGGATGGTATTGTTATCACTGGTGCATCTTCTTTAGACACTGCAAGTTTAACTGGTGAAAGTAAATTAAGAGATGTTGATGTAGATGATGAAGTAATTTCTGGATCAGTGAATGAAACGGGCGTTCTAGAAATTCGTGTCATAAAAGAATATGGTGAATCTACAGTTGCGAAGATCTTAGATTTAGTAGAAAACAATGATTCTCACAAAGCAGAACATGAAAAATTTATTACAAAGTTTTCTAAATATTACACACCAATCGTTGTATTCCTAGCAATTGCGGTTGCGATATTCGTTGGTATCTTTATGAGTGACTTCAATGAAGGAATTCGTAGAGCTTGTACATTCCTTGTAATTTCTTGCCCATGTGCACTTGTTATCTCAATTCCACTATCATTCTTTGCGGGTATTGGTGGTCTTTCTTCAAGAGGTGTTCTTGTTAAGGGAGCGAATATCATTGATGATTTAGCGAAAGTAAAACAAGTTGTAATGGATAAAACCGGTACTTTAACTTCTGGTGAATTTGCGGTAGAAGAAATTTTAGATTGTGCTAACAAGGATACTTTGATTTATGATGCATCCTGTGCAGAGCATTTTTCAAATCATCCGATTGCACAAGGTATTAAAGCTGCATGCAACCAACAAGTAGAAGATGCTGATATTACAGATGTACAAGAAATTGCTGGTAGAGGATTATCTGTAAAACTAAATGGTGTTGAAATATTAGCTGGTAACTATAAGTTGATGCAAGATAAAGGTGTTGTTTGTGAACAACAGTTATCTACAGGTACACTTGTTTATGTGGCTAAGAATGGTATCTATGAAGGGTGCTTAGTTTTAAGAGATCAATTGAAAAAAGATTCTGTTGAAGCTATTGCGACATTACAAAAAGAAGGTAAGAAATGTATTATTGTTTCGGGTGATAATCAAGAAATCACACAAGCAATTGGTCAACAATTACATGTAGATCAAGCTATTGGTGGATGTATGCCAGAAGATAAAGTGAATGCGGTCAAGAATTTTATGAAAGAAGGAAAGACAGCATTTGTTGGAGATGGTGTGAACGACGCTCCTGTTATTACACTCGCAGATGTAGGTATTGCGATGGGCGCTTTAGGAAGTGATGCCGCAATCGAAGCTGCAGATGTTGTTTTGATGGATGATTCTCCAAGTAAGATTTCTCTAGCGATTTCCGCAAGTAAAAGAATTCTATTTATCGCAAATGAAAATATCTATGGAGCAATTACAATCAAAGTATTAACACTAATATTTGGTGCATTAGGTATTGCGAACATGTGGTGGGCAATCTTTGCGGATACAGGTGTTGCGATGCTATGTGTGTTGAATTCATTAAGACTATTAAAGATTTCTAGAAAGTAAAGATGGCATGGATTAGTTCCATGCTTTTTTTTGAATGAAAGCGTTTTGTTTTGAATTCGTAAATTGTTTGTAAAGCTTTTTTCTTCACATTTTACATATTCAGGAATAAAATAATCCCATGAAAAATAGAATGTTTACAAATGCACAGTTAAGAAGATTGATTCTTCCTTTACTAGTAGAACAGTTACTAGTTATGTTAGTTGGTATGGCAGATACGATTATGGTATCTGCGGCAGGTGAAGCTGCTATTTCTGGGGTTTCCATCGTGAATGATGTAAATAACTTGATCATTGCGATATTAACAGCGATTGCTGGTGGTGGATCAGTTATTGTTACACAGTATTTAGGAAACCAAGATGAAGAAAATACAAAGTTGTCTGCTTCTCAGTTGATTATGATTAGCTTTATTATTTCACTCTTTTTTGGAATTCTATGTGTTGCGTTCCACAGTGCAATCTTAAATTTCTTATATGGAAGTGTAGAAGCTGATGTAATGGATAGTGCGAAAGTTTATTTCTGGATTACTGCATTATCATTTCCGTTCCTTGGAGTATATAACAGTTCAGCTGCTTTATATCGTAGTATGAATCGAACAAATACAACGATGAGAGTTTCTATTTTAATGAATATTATTAACGTTGTCGGAAACTTTATTTGTGTATATTTATTACATATGGGTGCTGCGGGTGTTGCTTGGCCAACATTTGCGAGTAGAGTTGTAGCGGCAATTGTCATGTTAGTATTGTGTTTTGATAAAGAAGCACCAATCAGTGTTGTTTGGAAAGATATTCTAACTTGGAAAAAAGAAATCGTATCACGTATTTTATCTATTGCGATTCCAAATGGTGTTGAAAATGGATTGTTCCAATTAGGTAAAGTGATTGTCTCAACATTTGTTGCGACGTATGGAACGATGCAGATTGCAGCCAATGGTGTTACGAACTCTTTATGTGTATTGTGTTATACGACAGAAATGGCAATGCAGTTAGCAGTTGTTACAGTAGTTGGACAATGTGTTGGTGCGAATGATTATGATCAAGCAAAGTATTATATTCGTAAGATGTTGATCTTATCTGCAGTTATGGCAGTTATAAATAATATTATTCTATATGTTGTTTCTCCATATGCGTTATCACTATATACATTAAAGGGTGAAACATTAGCGATTGCGGAAACGATATTAGGAATGGAATGTTTAGCTGTTGCTTTATTCCATGCGCCTGCATTTGTATTACCAACTTGTTTAAGAGCTGCCGGAGATGCGAAATATACAATGTATGTTGGTGTTGCTTCGATGTTTGCGGCTAGAGTTGTTGGTGCGTATGTATTAGGTACTGTAATGGGATATGGTGTTGTAGGTACACGTATTGCGATGTATATTGACTGGATCGTACGAATCGTATTCTTTGCGATTAGATATAAGAGTGGAAAGTGGACAGCTTATAGAGCGATTGAGTAAGTATGTTTGGAACAATTATTAATATTATTAGTATTATCGTATTAGTACTATTTATCATTTTGTTTATATTAAAGAAAACGAAGAAGTGAATATGAAGCTTCTTCGTTTTCTTTTGGAAATAAAAAATCCTCCTATGTTAAAAATCATGCTTTGTCATATCATCTTCAAATTAGCAAAAAAAAGAACGAATTATTCAATATCGTTAAGTTTTAATCGCTTAACTTAATGACATTGAAATACGCCTTTTCTATTTTTTATTCAGCACACTACTGCAAGGAATGATTTATAATTAAAAAAGCAAATTATGAAAGGAGACAAACTATGAAAAAAATATTAATTATAGAAGATGAAAAAATTATCAGAAATGAGTTAAAATCATTGTTAGAAAACTCAGGGTATGAAGTATTAATTGTAGAAGAGTTTGATAATGTTAAAGAAAATATAAAAAATATGAAATTTGATTTAATTTTAATGGATATTAATTTACCTAATAAAAATGGTGAAATTTTATTAAAAGAAATCAGAAAAGAATCTAATGTTCCTATTATTATGGTTACGAGCAGAGTAGGAGAAGTAGATGAAGTTTTATCTATATCTTATGGTGCAGACGATTATATTACTAAGCCATATAATCCAACAATCTTATTATTGAGAATACAAAATATATTTAAACGAATGGATAATAATATGGACGACCTATTTTATGATGATATTAGTGTTAATCCACAAAAAGGAATATTGAAGCAAGGCGAAAAGGTATTAGAACTAACTAAAAATGAAATGATTATCTTTACATATCTTTTAAGTAATCGTGGTAGAATTGTAACTCGTGATGATTTAATGACTGATTTATGGAATAATAATGAATTTATAAATGACAATACTCTAACAGTAAATATTAGTAGATTAAGAAATAAATTACAAAATTTTGGACTTGAAAACAGAATTGAAACAAGAAAAGGCCAAGGTTATAAATTATTATGAGTTTAAAAAAATATTTATTAGATAAAACAGTACAGATAACTGTGTCAATTGTTGGATTCATAATTGCTATTCTTATGTTAAACGCATTTAAAGTGGAAAATGATTTAAAAATAGCATTAACAATATTATTTTTTTTAGTTGCAACATTTAATGTTATTTTTGATTATTTCAGGAAATACAAATTTTACAAAAAAATATTAAATACGCTTGATAATTTAGATAAAAAATATTTAATTTTAGAAATGTTAAATAAGCCAAACTTTTATGATGGCGAAATTTTTTATCAAATTCTTTATGATATAAATAAGTCAATGATTGAAAATGTAAAAGAATATAATTTAAGTATTACCGATTTCAAGGAATATGTAGAAATGTGGATTCATGAAGTAAAGATTCCAGTAGCAAGTTTAACTTTATTAATTCATAACAACAAAAATATGTTTGATAAAAGATATATAGAACAAATTAGAAAGTTAGATAACTATATAGACCAAATTTTATACTTCGTTCGAAGCGAAAATGCTGAAAAAGATTATCTTATCAAAGAAATTGAATTGCAGAAGATTATTAAAGATGTTGCTTTAAAAAATAAAGATGACTTATTAGAAAACAAAATTAATCTTGAAGTTGATGTTCATAATGAAAAAGTTTTAACGGATTCGAAATGGTTAAAGTTCGTATTAAATCAGATTATAAACAATAGTATTAAATATAAAAAAAATAATAATAAGCCAATAATAAAAATTAGTGTAAAAGATGAAAAAGATAAAGTATATCTAACCATTTGGGATAATGGAATAGGAATACCTAAAAACGATATAAAAAGAGTATTTGATAAATCTTTCACTGGTGAAAACGGTAGAATAATGGCAACATCAACAGGTATGGGACTTTATATTGTCAAGAAATTATGCGATAAATTAGGACATAAGATAATTATTGAATCAGAAATACATAAATATACAAAAATTACAATTATCTTTTATAAAAATGATTTTTATAAAGTTGATTAAAGTTTATGCAGATTTGGATACTAAAAATAAATATTACAAAATTGTAATATTCTGTAATATTAGAATAACGACTGATCCTATCTTTTCTATTACAATGTAATCAGAAAGGAGAAATATTATGGGAAATATCTTAAAAATTGATAAAATTGAAAAATATTATGGCAATAAATCTAGTCTTACAAAAGCAATTGATAACCTATCATTTGATGTTGAAAAGGGAGAATTTGTTGCAATAATGGGAGCAAGTGGCTCTGGAAAGACTACTCTTTTAAATTGTATATCTACAATTGATAAAGTTACATCTGGACATATTTATGTAGCAGGTAATGATATCACAAAATTAAGAGGAAATAGTCTAAATAAGTTTAGAAGGGAAGAGTTAGGTTTTATATTTCAAGATTTTAATTTGCTTGATACTTTAACTGCTTATGAAAATATTGCTTTGGCACTTTCTATTCAAAATGTGAATTCAAGAGAAATTGATACAAGAATTAAAAAAGTTGCAAAAGAACTGGATATTGTTAATGTCCTTAATAAATATCCATATCAAATGAGTGGAGGCCAAAAGCAAAGAGTCGCTAGTGCAAGAGCAATAATTACTAATCCAAAGTTAATTCTTGCAGATGAACCAACAGGTGCATTGGATTCAAAATCAGCTAAAATGCTTTTAGAAAAATTTAATTATTTGAATAAAGAATTACAAGCAACAATTCTTATGGTGACACATGATGCGTTTACTGCAAGTTATTCTTCAAGGGTTATATTTATCAAAGATGGCAAAATTTTTAATGAAATAATTAAAGGAACAAATTCTAGAAAAGAATTTTTTGATAAAATAATAGATGTTGTAACATTACTTGGTGGTGACTTGAACGATGCTCTTTAAGTTATCATTAAAAAATATTAGTAAGAGTATAAAGGATTATGCCATCTATTTCTTTACTCTGATACTAGGTGTTGCAATTTTTTATGTGTTTAATGCAATAGATGATCAGTCAGTTATGATGAATGTATCATCATCAACAGCAGAAATAATAAAACTTATGACCGATGTTCTTTCTGGAATTAGTGTGTTTGTATCTATAATATTAGCGTTTTTAATTGTTTATGCAAGTAGATTCTTAATAAAAAGAAGAAATAAAGAATTTGGAGTTTATTTAACGCTTGGAATGAGCAAAAAGAAAATATCCTTAATATTATTTATTGAAACATTAATAATAGGTATAGTTTCGTTGGTAGTTGGTTTAGGAATAGGTTTTTTATTATCACAATTGATGAGTATTTTGGTTGCTAATATGTTTGAAGCAGATTTAACTAGATTTCAATTCGTATTTTCAACAAATGCTTGTATTAAAACTTTGATTTATTTTAGTATTATGTATTTTGTAGTTATGATATTTAATACTATAAATATTAGTAAATGTAAATTGATAGATTTAATGCATTCTAACAAAAAATCTGAAAAAATAAAATTAAAAAATCCATTGTTATGTACAATAGTGTTTATTATTTCTTGTATAGCACTAGGATTTGCTTATTATCAGGTTACTGGTGGTGTTGAGAAAATGACTAATGCAAATAGTATTTTTGTTCCTATAGGAGTAGGTGCTATTTCAACTTTCTTTGTGTTTTGGTCTTTATCAGGATTGCTTTTAAAAATCTTTATAAGTATGAAGAACACCTATTATAAAGGGTTAAATAGTTTCACCCTTAGACAGTTTTCAAGTAAAATAAATACTATGACTTTTTCTATGACAATAATATGTTTGATGTTATTTATAACGATTTGCGTGTTATCGAGTGCAATGTCTATGAAAATATCTATGACAAATAATTTGAAAAAACTGGCTCCAGCAGATGTTCAAATTGGTAAGTTTATAAATGTAACTGATTATGAGTATTATTCTGAACAACAAATAGAAGATTCAAAAATCTCAATATATGATACACTTGAAAAATTAGGCTATGATGTAGATAACAAACTTAAAGATATAGTAAAACTTGATGTTTATTACTTTGATAATATTGACTTAAAAACAAGTATTGGTTCTTACTATGATATTGCAAAGGATAAAGATCCGTTAATGCCCTACAATATGAAGGAAAGTATTGTAAAGATAAGTGATTACAATAAAATTGCAAAATTGTTTGGACTAAAAGAATATACATTAAATGATGATGAATATTTTATTGTTGCTAATTATTCAGATTATGTAAAATTCAGGAATGAGGGACTTAAGGTAGGTACAATACTTAATATAAATGAAAAGGAATTAAAACCAAAATATGATAGTTGTGTAGAAGGTTTTATTGCAATGAATTCAACATATTCAAATATGGGAGTTATTGTTGTTCCTGATAATGCAGTAAATGATTCAATGAAAAAATATGAATATTTAACTGCTAATTATAATGTTACAGATATAAATGAGAAAAATCTTTCGGAAAAAGAGTTAAGTGAAATTTGCAAAGAAAATTCTAATAATACTGTTATTGATTTTGATTCTAAAATGACAATTAAAGAAAATAGTATTGGACTAGGTGCAATGGTTACATTTATAGGATTATACTTAGGTATTATATTTTTAATTTCTTGTGCTGCAATTTTAGCACTTAAAGAATTATCGGAATCAAGTGATAATGTAGAAAAGTTTAATATGCTAAGAAAAATAGGCGTAGATGAAAAAATGATTAATAAAGCATTGTTTAGACAAATTGGTATATTTTTTATGTTTCCGTTATTAGTTGCAATTATACATTCTATATTTGGAATTAAATTTTGTAATTATTTATTAAGTGTCTTTGGAGCCGCTAATTTAGTATCATCAATAATTGGTGTTGCAATATTTATTGTTGCGATTTATGGAGGATACTTCTTAGCAACTTATATTTGCAGTAAAAATATAATTAAGGAAAAATAATATATCTAATAAAACGATAAAAGAGGCTATTACAAGCCAATGTCATTAAGTTAAGCGATTAAAACTTAACGATATTGAAAGTAAAACATC
>CAVFDO010000032.1:0-19576 GCA_963621095.1 bacterium | reverse complement strand
AAGAGTCGTATCTTTGAACAAATGCATAATGGAATGTTAGTAAGAAAAGCAGTCATTAAACGTGCATATGGATTTGAACCATTTAAGGGTGACAAATGAGAAGACAAATTATTAACGCAGATGTTCTGTATCAAAATACATTACAAAAAGTAAATGTTTTATTTGATGAGAAAGAAATTTTAGAAATAGGTTCTAATATTTATGAAGACGTAGAAGTGATTGATGGAACGGGATTAACACTTTTACCAGGACTTGTTGATGTACATGTTCATTTTAGACAACCAGGTCATGAAGAAAAAGAAACAATTCATACTGGATCATTAGCAGCTGCACATGGTGGTTTTACATCTGTATTTGCGATGCCTAATATCATTCCTTCTCCAGATACAAAAGAAGTGATGATTGATTACTTAGATTTGATTCAAAAAGAATCAATTGTTCATACATATCCTTATGGAACAATTACACTCAAAGAACAAGGAAAAGAATTATCCGATTTAAAAGGAATGCATGCATTAGGTGTGAAGTGGTTTAGTGATGATGGGGTTGGTATGAACAATCAAACAATCATGTCTGAAGCTTTACAATTTAGTAAAGAGAATGATTGTATCATTGCTTGTCATACAGAAGATTTGAACTATCGACCAAAAGGCGGTTCTGTTCATTTATCAAAAGTAAATACAGATAAAGGTTGGATAGGCATTCCAGATGAATGTGAAAGTGCACCACTAACAGAAGATTTAAAAACTGCTTTCAAAGCTCACGGTAAATATCATGCTTGTCATATTTCATCTCATTTATCTGTAGAAGCTATAAAAGAGGCAAAGAAGAATGGCTCAGATGTCAGCGCAGAAGTCACAGCACATCATCTATTATTAGAAGATAAAGATGTTAAAGGACCTATGTGGAAAATGAATCCGCCATTAAGAAGTCATGAAGATCGTATGTGTTTGATTGAAGCGTTAGAAGATGGCACATTAGACTTTATTGCCAATGATCATGCACCTCATACAATGGAAAATAAAAACAAACCAATGTCGCAATCTGCATTTGGAATAGTTTCACTAGAAACTGCTTTCCCATTACTTTATACTGAGTTTGTACACAACACGCATCGTTGGACTTTAGCGCAACTTGTCAATTGGATGAGCGAAAAGCCAGCGAAAAGATTTGGTTTAAACAATGTAGGTAAAATAGAAGTTGGATACAGTAGTGATCTTGTTTTAATGCAACTCGGAAATGAAAATATGATTGATATTAATAAATTTGAATCTATGGGCAAAAATACACCATTCCATGGATGGAGCGTATACGCAACAATTAAAGAAACAATCGTATCTGGTAAAACAGTTTGGAAGGAGGACGAATGAAAAGATATCTCGTATTAGAAGATGGAACGTATTATGAAGGGGAAGGATTTGGTTTTGATGAATACCAAATCGGCGAACTTGTTTTTAATACATCAATGACAGGTTATCAAGAAATCCTAACAGATAACTCTTATTGTGGACAAATTGTCATGATGACATATCCACTTATTGGAAATTACGGAATAAATCGTGATGATAATGAATCTGTAGTACCACATGTATTTGGATTTGTGATCAAAGATTATTGTGAAACACCAAGTAACTTTAGAAGTGAAGAAACTTTAGATGCATATTTAAAAAGAGTGAAAATTCCAGGTATCTATGGCATTGATACAAGAGAAATCACTAAAAAGATTCGTGCAATTGGAACACTCAAAGCTTCTTTCTGTAATACAAAAGAAGAAATTGATGAACTTGTTCAAAAATTGAAGAGTGCTGATTTCTTACATGATCAAGTAGCTAGAGTTTCTACAAAAACAATTTATCCAATTCCAGGAAGAGGAAAGAAAATCGTCGTCATGGATTTTGGAATCAAGTTATCTATTTTGAGAGAACTTGCGCAAAGAGGTTGTGATCTAACAGTTGTCCCTTATGATACAAGTGCTGAAACAATATTAGCGATGCATCCAGATGCAGTCTTCTTAAGTAATGGTCCTGGTGATCCAGCTGATTTAACGGATGTTATTGAAAATGTGAAGAAATTAATTCCTAATACAGTTGTTTTTGGAATCTGTTTAGGTTGCCAATTGATTGCTTTAGCGAGTGGGGCTAAAACATATAAATTGAAATTTGGCCATCGTGGAGGAAATCATCCGGTTGTCAATCTAAAAACTGGTAAAGTAGAAATTACTTCACAAAACCATGGATTTGCGGTAGATATTGATTCATTGAAGAATACAGATTTAGAAATGAGTTATGAAGCTTTAAATGATAAGAGTTGTGAAGGTGTAAGACATACAAAGTATCCTGTTTTTGCGGTGCAATATCACCCTGAAGCGAATGCAGGTCCTCAGGATTCAAATTATTTATTTGATGAATTTATTGATTTGATTGAAAAGGAGAATAAACATGCCTAAACGTACAGATATTCATAAGATTATGGTAATTGGCTCAGGGCCAATCGTCATTGGACAAGCAGCTGAGTTTGACTATGCTGGTTCACAAGCATGTGCTTCTTTAAGAGAAGAAGGGTATGAAGTTATATTAATTAATTCCAATCCTGCAACAATTATGACGGATTCTTCTATCGCAGATAGAGTTTATATTGAACCATTAACATTAGAATTCGCAAAACGTGTTATTTTCAAAGAAAGACCAGATGCAATCTTAGGATCATTAGGTGGACAAACTGGTTTAAATCTTGTTGTTGAACTCGCAAAAGATGGTATCTTAGATGATTTTGGTGTTGAAGTATTAGGTACAGACATTGACGCAATCAATCAAGCAGAAGATAGAGAACGTTTTAGGAGTTTGATGCAAGATTTACATGAACCAATTCCTGAAAGTGATATTTGTCATTCTATTGAAGATGCAGTTGAATTTGGTAAAAGAGAAGGTTATCCACTTGTTATTCGTCCAGCTTATACATTAGGTGGTACTGGTGGTGGCTTTGCCCACAATGAAGAAGAACTTCGTTTGATTGCGGATTCTGGTTTAAAGATGTCACCTGTACATCAGATTCTTGTTGAACAATCCATTGCTGGATACAAAGAAATCGAATATGAAGTTATGCGTGATGCAAATGATAACGCAATCGTCGTATGTAATATGGAAAATTTGGATCCTGTAGGAATTCATACAGGTGACTCTATTGTTACTGCACCAGTGCAAACTTTAACAGACCGCGAAAACCAAATGTTAAGAAATGCGTCATTGAAAATCATTCGTGCGTTAAAGATTTGTGGTGGATGTAATGTACAATTAGCTTTAGATCCAAAGAGTTTCAAATATTATGTTATTGAAGTAAATCCACGTGTATCTAGATCTAGTGCCTTAGCTTCTAAGGCAACAGGTTATCCTATCGCAAGAATTTCTGCCAAATTAGCAGTTGGTTTGGGATTGGATGAAATCATCAATCCAATTACTGGAACATCTTATGCTTGTTTTGAACCAGCATTGGATTACATCGTTACGAAATTCCCAAGACTTCCATTTGATAAGTTTCCAAATGCTGATCGTAAATTAGGAACACAAATGAAAGCGACTGGTGAAGTAATGTCCATTGGACGCAACTTTGAAGAATCTTTCTTAAAATCTGTTCGCTCTTTAGAAATCAAAGTGGATCATATTGAGAAAAAAGAATTTTATGATTTAAGTAATGAAGAATTATTCTCTAAGATTGGTGGTAGAGATGATGAAAGAATCTTTGCGGTAGCTGAATGGTTAAGAAGAGGATTAGACGCAAAGAGTGTGCATGATGTAACAAATATTGATTATTGGTATTTAGCACATATTCAAAGAATCATTGGTCTTGAAAAAGAGATGAAAGAGCATGTTGGTGATACTGAAGTATTAAAGAAGTTAAAGAAATATGGATTCTCAGATTCCTTTATCGCAAGAAATTGGAATATGAATGAATTTGATCTCTATAACTTAGAAAGAAAAGAAGGCATTACACCAGTTTATAAGATGGTAGATACATGTGCTGGTGAATTCCGTTCTGAAACACCATATTTCTATTCCACATACGAATATGAAAATGAATCTGTTCAAAGCAATAAAAAGAAAGTGATTGTTTTGGGTTCAGGACCAATTCGCATTGGACAAGGTGTTGAATTTGACTATGCAACTGTTCATTGTATTGAAACATTACATACGGAAGGTTATGAAGCGATTATTATCAATAATAATCCAGAAACGGTTTCTACTGACTTCTCGATTTCAGATAAACTTTACTTTGAACCACTCACAACAGAAGATGTTATGCATGTCATTGATTTAGAACAACCAATTGGAGTTATCGTACAATTTGGTGGGCAAACAGCAATCAATCTTGCGGATTCCTTATCCAAACATGGTGTTAAGATTTTAGGAACTTCTTTAGAATCTATTAATCTAGCAGAAGACCGTCATGAATTTGAAGCAATGTTAGAAAAACTAGAAATTCCTCAACCTGTTGGTAAGACAGCAACGACTGTTGAAGGTGCATTAGAAATCGCACATGAAATTTCTTATCCAGTACTTGTTAGACCATCTTATGTATTAGGTGGTAGAGCGATGGAAATCGTACAAGATGATGAAGAATTGAAGAAATATATGGCAACTGCCGTAAAAGAAATTTCACATGATTCTCCAATTTTAGTCGATCGTTATGTCTTAGGGAAAGAATGCGAAATCGATGCGATTGCGGATGGAAATGAAGTATATATTCCTGGTGTGATGGAACATATTGAAAGAGCTGGTATTCACTCTGGTGACTCTATCTCTGTATATCCAACACAATCATTGTCTAAGAAAGTAAAAGATACGATTATTGATTATGCGATTCGTATTGGAAAAGGATTTGGTTTTATTGGCTTATACAATATTCAATTTATTGTAGATAAAGATGAAAAAGTATATGTATTAGAAGTAAACCCTAGATCTAGTAGAACAGTTCCTTTCTTATCAAAGATTACAGGTGTACCAATGTGTACAGTAGCTACTAAAGCGGTTTTAGGTGAATCTATCGAACAACAAGGTTATACACCTGGCTATCATACAGAAGATGCATCTAGAGTCTATGTAAAAGCACCAGTATTCTCTTTTGCAAAACTTAGAAGTGTAGATACAGTACTTGGTCCTGAAATGAAATCTACAGGAGAAGCACTAGGTGGTGATACGAGTCTAGAAAATGCATTGTATAAAGCGTTAGTTGCAAGTGGTGTTAAGATTCCAATGTACGGAACAGTCTTAATGACAATTGCAGATAGTGATAAAAATGAAGCACTTAAGATTGCAAAAAGATTATACGCAATTGGATATGGTATCTACGCAACATCAGGTACAGCTAAGTTCTTAAATGAAAATGGATTATTTGTACATGTTGCTGCGAAGATCAATGATGAAGACGCAAAAGAAAATGTCTTAGATATTATTCAACAAGGCAAAGTATCCTTTGTTATCAATACAATGGAAGATAAAAATAGAGAAACAAGTTTAGATGGATTTTTGATTCGTAGAGTATCTGCAGAAAATAATATTTCTTGTATGACATCTTTGGATACTGCAGATGCACTATGTAGAGTATTAGAATCTAGAAGTTTTTCTATGATTTCTATGAATGAAATGGGTAAATGATGAAAACAGATATTGCGAAAATATTAAACAATGAATGCATTGGAAAAGATGTTTATCAAATGACACTACAAACAAGTATTGCGAAAGATGTTGTTTGCGGACAATTTGTTGAAGTAGAAGTCCCAGGATTCTTCTTAAGAAGACCAATTTCTGTTTGTGAAGTAAAAGATGATGAGACAATTGTTCTTGTTTATAAAGTCGTAGGACAAGGTACAGAATATATGTCTCAAATGAATGAAAAAACTGTTTCTTTGTTTGGACCATGTGGCAATGGATTTCCTGTAGAAGAAAAAGAAGTTCTCTTGATTGGTGGAGGTGTAGGTGTTCCTCCACTACTAGAGACTGCAAAACAATATCAGAAGAAGAATCAAAAAATTACGGTTGTATTAGGTTTTAATACAAAAGAGGATGTGATTTTATTAGATGCTTTCAAGGCAATTACTGAAAATATTTATCTTGCGACAATGGATGGAAGTGTTGGAACAAAGGGAACGGTATTAGATGCAATCAAGGAGAATCAAGTTGATTGCCAATATGTTCTATCTTGTGGACCTTTGCCAATGTTGAAAGCAATTAACAATCAATACAAAGAAGGATGCATTTCTTTAGAAGCAAGAATGGCTTGTGGTATGGGAGCGTGCATGGGATGTGTTGTAAAAGATACTGATGGAAATAGTTTACGAGTATGCAAAGATGGACCAGTATTTCCAATTGGAAAGGTGGTGTTATAATGGACTTATCAATTCAATTACCTGGATTAAATCTAAAGAATCCGATTATACCAGCTTCTGGATGTTTTGGATATGGAAGAGAATTCGCAGAGTTGTATGACTTATCTATTTTGGGTGGTATCGCAATCAAATCTGCAACACCTCTAGAACGATTTGGAAATCCTACACCACGTATTGCGGAAACACCAAGTGGCATGCTGAATGCGATTGGATTACAAAATCACGGTGTGGATTATATCATTGAAAATGAACTACCATTCTTATCTAAATACGATACTGAAATCATTGCAAATGTCGCAGGTAGTACAGAAGAAGACTATGTAACTGTCATTGAAAAGATGAATGATGAACCAGTTGTGAAAGCATTTGAACTAAATATATCTTGTCCGAATGTAAAACATGGTGGTATGGGACTAGGAACAGATCCTGAACTTGCTAAACACATTACACAAATGTGTAAAGCAGTAGCTAAAAAACCAATTTATGTAAAATTGTCTCCAAATGTCACAAATATCGTTTCTATCGCGAAAGCAGCTGAAGAAGGTGGTGCAGATGGTTTAGTTATGATCAATACATTACTAGGAATGCGTATTGATTTGAAAACAGGCAAACCAATCTTAGCAAATACAACAGGTGGACTTAGTGGGCCAGCAGTAAAACCAATTGGAATTCGTTGTGTATATCAATGTGCAAAAGAAGTAAATATTCCAATCATTGGTGTTGGTGGTATTTCAAGCAGTGAAGATGTTTTAGAATATCTTTATGCTGGTGCAAGTGCAGTAGAAGTTGGTGCTGCTAATTTCAAAGATCCATTTATTTGTAAGAAAATTATTGGAGATTTACCAGAAACATTAGAAAAATATAGATTGAATTCAATACAAGAAGCAATTGGAAGGAGCTTAAAATGAGTAAAACAATTATTGCGTTAGATTTTTCAAACAAAGAACAAGTTTTAGATTTCTTAAAACAATTTGATGAACCAGTATATGTAAAAATTGGTATGGAATTAACATATGCTTGTGGCTTAGATGTTGTTAAGGAAGTTAAGAAAATGGGCCATAAGATTTTCTTAGATCTTAAATTACATGATATTCCTAATACTGTAAAAGGTGGTATGAAGAATTTAGCTAAGCTAGGAGTAGATATCGTAAACTGTCATTGTGCAGGTGGTATTGAAATGATGAAAGCCGCAAAAGAAGGTATCTTAGAAGGAACACCAGAAGGACAAGAACCAGCAAAACTAATTGGCGTTACTGTTTTAACTAGCACTTCAAAAGAAGCCATGAATAATGAATTGGGTATTGAAGGTGAAGTTATCGATACAGTTATTCATTACGCTAAAAACGCAAAAGAAGCAGGATTAGATGGTGTTGTATGTTCAGTTCATGAAGCTAAGGCAATCCATGAAGCTTGTGGAGATGATTTCTTAACAGTCACTCCTGGAATTCGATTGGCAGGAAATTCTGTAGATGATCAAAAACGTGTCGCTACACCTGAATACGCTAAAGAACAAGGCTGCGATATGATCGTTGTTGGTAGAAGCATCACAAAGAGTGAAAATCCTAAAGAAACATATGAAATGATTGAAGAGGCAATGAACTAATGGAACAGTATAAAAAAGAATTTGTAGAATTTATGTTATCTTGTAATGCATTAAAGTTTGGTGATTTCACTTTGAAATCTGGTAGAAAATCTCCATTCTTTATGAATGCAGGTGCATATGTAACAGGAAAACAATTACACGAATTAGCTTGTTTTTACGCAAAGGCAATTCATGATCAATTTGGCTTAGATTTTGATGTATTATTTGGACCAGCATATAAAGGCATTCCACTCAGCGTTGCGACTGCGATGGCTATTTATGAACTTTATGGAAAAGAAGTTCGTTATTGTTCTAATCGTAAAGAAGTGAAAGACCATGGTGATACAGGTATCTTATTAGGTTCTAAACTTCAAGATGGAGATAAAGTTATTATGATTGAAGATGTAACAACATCTGGTAAATCTATGGAAGAAACAGTTCCTATTGTTAGAGCGCAAGCAAATGTAGAAATTAAAGGTTTGATTGTTTCTTTAAATCGTAATGAAAAGGGTAAATCAAATAAAACTGCATTAAAAGAAGTTAGTGAATTGTATGGTTTTCCTACAGCGGCAATCGTTTCAATGCCTGAAGTTGTTGAAATTTTGAAAGAAGAAAATAAGTTAGATGATGAACTCCTTTCTAGAATCAATGCATATTACGAAGAATATGGAGCAACTGAATGATGAAAATTCTGATTTTGATGAAAAATCAGAATTTTTTTTATAAAAAAAGCTAAAAAATTTCAAAAAATCATCTTTTTTCAAAAATAAAAGCGCTTTCTGTAACAAAATGAAATAATTTTCATTAATTTATTGAAAAAAATAAAAATATTTCTGAAAAAATCATAGACAAGCTTTTTTCATTGGCGTATAACTAATGCATCAAGCAAAGACCAGGAAAAGTAACAGAGGAAACAGTCTTTAGTGAGTGAAGGGTAGTGGAAACTTCATGATATGCTCTCTATGAAAGAACACCTGAACAGCTGCGAATCGAAAATGTATGAGTAGACTTCGCCGGAAGCAGACCGTTATCACTGACCCCGATTAGAAAATGATCGGAGACTAAGCGACTAATCAATAGATTAGTAATCTGGGTGGCACCGCGGAGACTTGGCAGTCCTTCGTCCCATGTATGAATACTATGGATGGAGTGACTGCTTTTTTCTTTAAACATGTTTTCACTATGAGGGAGGTAAGAATATGTGCGGTTTAATTGTTTCTACAGATAAAAAAACAGATGAAAAGAAATTTAAAGAAGGTTTAGCGAGACTATATGATAGAGGACCTGATGCTTCTAGAGTATTTGATACTGGTGAAGGATTGATGGGTTTTGCGAGACTTTCCATTATGGATTTAAGTGATGATGGCATGCAACCATTTATGAGAGATGGATTCTCTGTTGTATGTAATGGCGAATTGTATGATTTTCGTAAAACAAAAAGAGAATTAGAAAAGAAATATACATTTGTATCAGATAGTGATTGTGAATTGTTGATTCCTTTATTTGAAGAATATGGAACAGACATGTTCGCTAAATTAGATGCTGAATATGCATTAGCGATGTATTCGGAAAAAACTGGTTGGATCGCTGCACGTGACCCAATTGGTATTCGTCCATTGTTTTATGGATATACAGAAGATCATAAGATTTGTTTCGCATCAACTGCAGCATCTTTGATGACAATTGCTGAGGATGTGACACCATTTCCTCCTGGATGTTATTACAAGGATGGCGAATTTGTAGCTTATACAAAGATTTTTGAAGCTGATAAAACTTTAAAAGTTTCTGAAGAAGAAGCACAAAAGAATATACATGATTTATTGGTGGATGCAGTCATTAAAAGAATGGATGCGGATGCAAAGTGTGGTTACTTATTAAGTGGTGGTTTAGATTCTTCACTTGTTTGTGCTATTGCAGCTAAACATTCTGATAAACCAATTCGTACATTCTCTATTGGTATGGAAACAGATGCAATTGATTTGAAATACGCTAGAAAAGTTGCAGACTTCATTGGAAGTGAACATACAGAATTCATTATTACGGAACAAGATGTATTAGAAGCACTAGATGTAGTTATTCATATCTTAGGTACATGGGATATTACAACGATTCGTGCTTCTATGGGAATGTATCTATTGTGCAAGAAGATTCATGAAACAACAGACATCAAAGTTCTTATGACAGGAGAAGTGAGTGATGAATTATTTGGTTACAAATATACTGACTTCGCACCAAGTCCAGAAGCTTTCCAAAAAGAAGCTGAAAAGAGAGTGAAGGAATTATATGAATATGATGTTCTTCGTGCGGACCGTTGTATTTCTTCTAACTCAATGGAAGGAAGAGTTCCATTTGGGGATCTAGCTTTTGTTAGATATGTCATGGATTTAGATCCAAGTATTAAGATGAACAACCATAACATGGGTAAATATCTATTAAGAGCTGCATTTAAAGACGATGGATTATTACCAGAAGAAATTCTATTTAGAGATAAAGCTGCATTCTCTGATGCGGTAGGACATTCTTTAGTGAATGATCTAAAAGCGTATGCAGAAAAACAATATGATGAAACATCCTATGAAGAAAAGAGAAAAGAGTTTACTTGGAAAACACCTTTCACAAAAGAAAGTTTGTTATATCGTGAAATCTTCACAAGATTCTATCCAAACATGGATCAAATGATTTCGGATTATTGGATGCCAAACAAAGAATGGCAGGGCTGTGATGTAAATGACCCAAGCGCACGTTATTTATCCAACTACGGAGCTAGTGCATTTTAAAAGGGCATAACTGTTTATTAACAGATGCTATATAGGAAAAAGGAGATTAAAGAATTATGGAAAGACCATTTGAAGAATTCGGATCACTCGTATTTACAGAAGTTGAAATGGAAGAAAGACTTCCTTCACCAGTATATGATGCATGGAAGAAGACAATCGCTTCCGAAACACAACTCGATCGTCCAACTGCTGATGCTATCGCGCACGCAATGAAACGATGGGCAATGGAAAATGGCGCAACACATTTTACTCACTGGTTTCAACCTTTAACTGGTGGTACAGCAGAAAAACATGATGCATTTGTAGAACCGGGTGCTGATGGAGAACCAATCGCTAGATTTTCTGGCAAGATGTTGATTAAGGGCGAACCTGATGCATCCTCATTCCCATCTGGTGGTTTGAGAGCTACATTCGAAGCTAGAGGTTACACATATTGGGATGTTACTTCACCAGTATTCATTAAAGAAGGTGTTTTGTGTATTCCAACAGTATTTGTTTCTTACAATGGTGAAGCATTGGATAGAAAAGAACCACTATTAAAATCACTTGAAGTATTAAGTAAATATGCAACAAAAGTTGTTAATAAATTAGGTGATAAGAAAGTTAAGAGTTGTGATATTTCAGTTGGTCTTGAACAAGAATATTTCTTGATTGATAAAAAATATTTTGATTCTCGTGTAGATTTGAAACTTTGTGGAAGAACATTATTTGGTGCTCCAGCAACAAAGGGTCAGGAATTGGATGATCACTATTTTGGTGCAATTCCTACACGTGTCAAAGCATTCATGAAAGAAGTGAATGAAGAATTATGGAAGTTAGGCATTTACGCTAAGACAGAACATAATGAAGTTGCTCCAGCGCAGTTTGAAATCGCTCCAGTATTCTCTGGTGGTAACATCGCTGTTGATCAAAACTTGTTGATCATGGATGTATTAAAGAAGACAGCAGAAAAACATGGTTTTGCTTGTCTATTACATGAAAAACCATTTGATGGAATCAATGGTTCTGGTAAACATAACAACTATTCTATTGTTACGGATGATGGTCAGAACTTATTTGATCCAGGCAAAAAGCCAATGGATAACATCCGCTTCCTCACATTTACATGTGCGTTTATTGAAGCAGTTGATACATACCCAGTCTTATTAAGACTTGCGGCTAGTTCCGCTGGTAACGATTTCCGTTTAGGTGCTAATGAAGCTCCACCAGCAATTATTTCGATATACCTCGGAAGCTATATTGAAGATATTCTTTATGGCCTCCATTCTGGAAAGCGTAAGAAGGAAGGCGAAGTATCTGATTCTGTCTTTGAACCAGTCAAAAACATTTCCTATATCCCTCATGACAACACAGATAGAAACAGAACTTCACCTGTCGCTTTCACTGGTAACAAGTTTGAATTCAGAATGCTTGGTTCTAGTATGAATGCTTCTTTCGCTAATACTGTATTAAATACAATCGTTGCGAAGTCTTTGAAGAAGATTTCTGAAGAATTAGAAGATTGTAAGACTGTTGAAGAAGTACGTTCTAAAGCATTGGAACTCTGCAAGAAGATTATCAAGAAACATAAGAAAGTATTGTTCTCTGGTGATGGTTATTCCGATGAATGGGTAAAAGAAGCTGAACGTAGAGGATTACCAAATGTAAAGAGCTTCATTGAAGCTACACAAGCATTGAAAGATCCAGAAGTTGTTAAACTATTTACAAGTCTAGGTGTATATACTAAGACAGAATTGATGGCTAATGAAACAATTCTTGAAGAAGAATATGTAAACATCAAGGAAATCGAAGTGAAGACTTTGATTGCGATGGCAAAGCGTGATGTATTACCTGCAATGTGCAAAGAATATGACTTCTACGCTAAAGCTGTAGGTAAAGATGCTCCAGCTTACTTAACAAAGAGAAGTAAGAAGTTAGCTGAACTCATTGATGCATTAGATACATCTCTTGTAAAGTTAGAAAAAGCACATGATTCTGTTGGAGAAGAAAAGGATTCTTATGAAAAGGGTTATAGAACAAGATATGAACTTGTTCCACTCATGCAAGAAGTTAGAGAATCTGTAGATGCATATGAAGAAATTGCTTCTAAGTGCTACTACAAACTTCCAACATACGAAGATATGTTGTTTGATTTATAAGAAAAGTGAAGAATCTTGTTTATTTACGCAAGATTCTTTTATTTTGTTGTTGTAAAAGAAAAGGTGTCGTGGTAGTATATTTGTCGGCATCTTTTTGCATTTTTTATGATGCATAAGATGACTTCTCACACAGGGGATTCATTATCCCGTGTACATATTGATGTATTGATAGTGTTAGAACCTGTGGCGGTAACAACGGAAAGTGAGGTAAATAAAAGAAATGGCTGTTGTAACATTGAGAAAAATGCTCGAAAATGGAGTTCACTTTGGTCATCAAACACGTAAGTGGAATCCAAATATGAAGCAGTATATCTATACTGCTAAGAATGGTGTCTATATTATTGACTTAAACAAGACACAAGAAAAACTTGACGCTGCTTATAATGCATTCAAGAAGATTACAGAAGATGGTGGAAAGATCTTATTCGTAGGTACTAAGAAACAAGCACAAGCTACAATCTTAGAAGAAGCTATCCGTTCTGGTTCTTTCTACGTTAACCAAAGATGGTTAGGTGGAACATTAACAAACTTCAGAACAATTCAAAAGTCAATCAAGAAATTAGTTGACATTGAAGAAATGGAAGCAAATGGAACAATTTCTGTATACACAAAGAAAGAACAAGCTTTAATGCTTAAGAACAAAGAAAAGCTTGAAAACTTCCTTGGTGGTATTAAGGAAATGAAGAAACTTCCTGATGCTTTATTTGTTGTAGATCCATTAGAAGAACACAACGCTGTAGCAGAAGCAAAGAAGTTAGGAATTCCTGTATTCGCATTAATCGATACAAATGCTGATCCAAGAAGCGTTGATTTCCCAATTCCTGCAAATGATGACGCTGTACGTTCTATCAAGTTACTTGTTAGCGTATTAGCTGATGCTATTTGTGAAGGTAAGAATTTACCAATTGAAAACATCGCTGAAGGTGAAGAAGAAGCTGATATCACAATGAAGGATGTAATCAAGAAGGTTGAAGAAGATGCTGCTGAATACGAAAGACGTAGAAGAGCTAAGTATGAAGAAAAGAGAGCTCAAATGAATGCAAGACGTGGCACTTACAATGGTGAAAGACGTGTATTCAAGAGAAACGACAACCGTAACAATATCGCTAAGGCTGACGCTCCTGTAGCTGATACAGAAGTTAAGGCTGAGGAGGCTGAATAAGATGGCAGTTACAGCTAAGTTAGTTAAAGAATTAAGAGATTTAACTGCTGCTGGAATGATGGACTGTAAGAAAGCTCTAGAAGCTACTGACGGTGACATCAAGAAAGCTGTAGACTGGTTAAGAGAAAATGGTCTAGCTAAGGCTGCTAAGAAGGAAGGCAGAATTGCTGCTGAAGGCCTTGGCAAAGTTATGATCGATGGTAACAAGGCTGTTATCTTAGAAGTTAACTCTGAAACAGACTTCGTTGCAAAGAACGATAAGTTCTTAGCTTTATTAGATACAACTGCAAAGACAATTCTTGCGTCCGATGCAAAGAATGTTGAAGAAGCTTTAGCTTTAACAACAGAAGAAGGTACATTAAATGATACTTTCGTTAATGCAGTAGCTACAATCGGTGAAAAGATCACATTAAGAAGATTTGAAATCGTTACAAAGAACGATGATGAATTCTTCGGTTCTTATACACACCAAGGTGGAAGAATCGTAGCTGTTACAGTTACTAAGGGTGGAGATGCACAAGTTGCTAAGAACATGGCAATGCAAGTTGCTTCTATGAATCCTACATATGTAAGCAGAAATGATATGCCTCAAGAAGTAGTAGAACATGAACGTTCTATTCAAGAAGAATTACTCGCTAAGGATGAAAAACTTGCTGGTAAACCAGAAAAGGTTAAAGCAGGTATCATCGAAGGTAGAGTATCTAAGTCTTTACAAGATATGTGCTTAGTTGATCAGGAATATTTCTTAGATGCTGATCAAAAGTGCGGTCAATATCTCAAGAGCAATGGTGCAGAAGTATTAAGCTTTGTTAAGTACACTGTTGGTGAAGGTATTGAAAAGAAAGAAGAAAACTTTGCAGCAGAAGTAGCTGCAATGGCTAAGTAAGAAAACGAATTAACTTGATTCACAATTGCAAATGAAAAGACACAGTGATGTGTCTTTTTTTCTCATTCAGTAATTTTTCTTGCAGCCCATAATACAATAATTGAACCGGTCGTAGAAATGACTAATTGACCAATGATATTTGTACTGCTAATTCCAATAAATGATGCAACAATTGAACCAACAATTCCTCCAATTAAACCAATGACAATATTTTTTGTTATGTTATTTGAATCGTTTTCTGTTGCAACTGTCGCAAGCGTTCCTGCAATTGCACCAACAATGATGCCTCTTATTAAACTTAAAATCATAATCGCCTCCTAGTACTTATAGTATATCATGTATCTAAAAGAAAAACGGTTTCACAATTTTAGTAGGAAAACGTGTTTCTCTTTGTTATAATAGTTTCAGAAATTTGGAGGTTTTCAATCATGTATAAACGTGTTTTACTAAAACTTAGCGGAGAAGCTTTGAGCGGAAATGAAAAAAACTTCGATGCGAATGTTTTACACGGTCTTGCGGAAGAAATTAAAGAAGCACAATCTTTAGGTATTGAAATTGCAATTGTAGTTGGTGGTGGTAACTTCATTCGTGGAAAGACAGTTGCAGATATTGGTATTGATCGCGTACAAGGTGATTATATGGGAATGCTCGCTACAATCATGAATGCTTTAGCGATTCAAGCTTCTTTAGAAGGTGTTGGAATTGATACACGTGTTCAAACATCTATTGAAATGAACAAAGTTGCTGAACCATTTATTCAACGTCGTGCAATTAGACATTTAGAAAAGGGTAGAGTTGTTATCTTTGGTGGAGGAACTGGTTCTCCATTCTTCTCAACAGATACTACTGCAGCATTACGTGCATCAGAAATTAAAGCAGATGCAATTTTGATGGCAAAGAATGGTGTTGATGGTGTCTATAATGCAGATCCTAAAAAGGATCCAAATGCAACACGTTATGATCATTTAACTTATATGGATCTTTTAAATGAAGGTTTACAAGTTATGGATTCTACAGCGACTTCTATGTGCATGGATAACAACATGGAACTTGTGGTATTTAACATGAATGAAAAAGGAAATATTGTAAAAGCTATGAAGGGTGAAGCAGTATGCACTCGTATCAATAAGGAGGAAAAATAATGGCTTATCCAATTATCGACAGTAGTACTGTCAAAATGAATAAAGTGATGGATCACTTAAAAGAAGAACTCGCTACTATTCGTACTGGTATGGCAAATGCTAGTATGTTAAATCGTGTTGAAGTAGATTACTATGGTTCTCCAACGCCTTTAAACCAAATTGCTGGTATTTCTGTTCAAGAAGGTAGAACACTTGTTATTAAACCTTATGATCCAACATCATTAAAGGCAATTGAAAAAGGATTAAATGAAGCTGATTTAGGTATGGCTCCTCAAAATGATGGTGCTGTGATTCGTTTAACAGTTCCACAATTAACAGGTGAAACACGTAAAGAATTAGCTAAGAAAGTAGGTAAGATTGCCGAAGAATGTAAAGTTCAAATTCGTAATATCCGAAGAGATGCAAACCAAGCTATCAAGAAGGATAAAGAAATGGACGAAGACACACAGAAGGATGCAGAAAACGAAGTACAGAAGTTAACAGATAAATACACAAAAGAAATTGATGCAACTTCTAAGAAAAAACAAGATGAAGTATTAACTGTTTAATACATGGACCGGTTCTAATTAGAATCGGTTTTTTGTATAAAAAAGAGAAGATCATTCATCTTCTCTAAATTGATTGATATCAACATCTAATGGTTCATCTAATTTATCGGATACATATTTTCCACTCTTTTTTCTTTGTTTTACACATTCACTCAGAATATATTCGATTTGTCCATTGATACTACGAAAATCATCTTCTGCCCATGCTGATAAATCATCATATAGTTTTTTGGAAATACGAAGTGGAATTTGTTTCTTTTCCATTAATACAATGATCCTGAATTTACAACAGGTTGTGCATCTTTATTGCCACACAACACAACTAATAAATTAGAAACCATTTGTGCTTTTCTTTCTTCATCTAAATCAACAACACCATTTTCCTTTAATCTTTCAAGTGCCATTTCAACCATGCCAACTGCACCGTCCACAATCATTTTTCTTGCGTCGATAATAGCAGTTGCTTGTTGTCTTTGTAACATGACGGATGCAATTTCAGGTGCATATGCTAAATAAGTGATTCGTGCATCAATAATTTCTAGTCCAGCTTCTTTTACTTTTTCTTGAATTTCTTCTTTGATGCGCTTAGCTACGACTTCGCTTGATCCTCTAAGTGATCCATCATCCGCAATTCCATCTCCAGTCGTATCTACATTACTCGCAACATCATATGGATAGATACGAACAACATTTCTTAATGCACTATCACATTGTAAACTTAAATATTCTTTATAGTTATCTACATTGAATACTGCTTTATAAGTGTCATTGACTTTCCAAATAACTGCGATTCCAATTTCTACTGGATTTCCAAGACAATCATTGATTTTTTGGACTGCGTTATTTAAAGTCATCATCTTTAATGAAATCTTATTGGATGACATAGATACTTCTACGTTACCTTGTTCTGTAACTTTCTTTTTTACATCGCCACTTTGAGAAAGGCTTGTTTTAGCGGCAGGGTTAATAGATGTACAGAAAGGATTGACAAAGTAAAAACCTTCACCTTTTAATGTACCAATATATTTACCGAATAATGTTAATACTAATGCTTCTTGAGGTTTTAATACTTTTAGTCCAGCAAATGTTACACAATCAATGATCATAATCACAATTGATAAAGTTCCAAGTAGAACAGAATCCATTCTGATTGATATAACAAACAAAAATACAGATAAACAGATTGTTAAAAGAATGAGTAATAAAGCTAACATTCCATTCTTTTTCTTTTCTAATACAATTTCTTTCATAAGAATCTCCTTTTGATATCAATATGATATCACTAGAATATCATAAGTAAATATATTTTGAACAATTTTAATGCATTGCATATAAAATCTCATATAGATGAAAGAAGATAAATGAAAGAAACTACGATATAATAGATACGTTGATGAATGGAGTATAACGATGCTGAAAGAATGTAAACATGTAGCGATCATCATGGATGGAAATGGCAGATGGGCAAAAGCACAAGGAAAGCCTAGAACTGCTGGACATTTAGTTGGTGCAGATAATGTTAGAACGACAGCGATTGCTGCGAGTGAATTAGGTGTTAAATATTTAACACTATATGCTTTTTCTACAGAAAATTGGAAAAGGAGTAAAGATGAAGTTAGTTACATCATGAAACTACCTGCAATATTCTTTAAGAAATATATGCAAGAATTTTTAGATCGTGGATATAAAATGAATATTATTGGTGAACTTGATATGTTACCTAAATCTACACAAAAAGTTTTATATGATGCGATGGAAGAAAGTAAAGATAATACAGGTTTGAATTTAAATATTTGTATGAATTATGGATCACAACGTGAAATCTTACTTGCAGCTAAGAATTACGCAAAAGATGTATTAGAAGGTAAAGCAGATTTAAATCTAGATGAAGAAGGATTTGAAAACTATTTAATGACAAAAGATTTTCCACCTGTAGATCTTTTGATTCGTACAAGTGGTGAAGAAAGAATATCAAATTATTTATTATGGCAAATTGCTTATGCGGAATTAGAATTTATTCCAGAATCATGGCCTGAATTTACACCTGAAGTATTAAAGAGATGCTTAGAAGAATATACAAAGCGTGATAGAAGATTTGGAGGTGTTACAAATGAATGAAAAAATGAAGATTAAAACGATTGCGGCAATTGTTATTATCGCAATTGTAATACCACCATTATGTTTTGGAGGATGGCTTTTAAAAGTTTTAGAAGTTTTAATTGCCTTAGGTGCAGCATATGAAGCTAGTAAACTTGTTACAGGAAAAGTAGATTATGTTGGAACAGTTTTATGTTTTCTTTCTGAAATTGTTATGATGTTTGTTCCTGGTGAACAGTTTTCTGCAGTATTAGCGTTATGGTTAGTTGTTTTATTCATTGTAGAATTATTAAAAGGAAAAGTGGCAACAGATGGTGTTGTATATCCATTTGTGATTACAGTTTTGATTGGTATTGCCTTACGTTGTGTAGATCAAGTATATGAATTAACATTCTCTGGTGGACTTGTAATGTTATATATTTGCTTAGCTTGTTTTATGTGTGATACAGGAGCTTACTTTATTGGTGTTGCGTTTGGTAAACATAAAATGATTCCAGAAGTTTCTCCAAATAAAACTTGGGAAGGATCTATTGGTGGATATGTAACTGGACTCGTTTCTTCTTTGATTTTTGGTTTCTTCTTTTTAGATGAATTTCCATTAATTTTAATTGTATTAGGTAGTGTATTATTACCACTTGTAGCACAAGTTGGTGATTTATCATTTTCTTCTATGAAAAGAAGATTTGATATAAAGGACTTTTCAAATTTGATACCTGGTCATGGTGGTATTTTAGATCGTATTGATTCATTGGTATTTTGTTTGATGGTATTTAATGCGTTGATGATTTTAGTAGGAGTCATTTGATGAAAAGATTAGTTTTATTAGGTGCATCTGGTTCGATTGGTGTACAAACAATAGATATTA